>NZ_JBDGAB010000012.1:0-44742 GCF_040910705.1 Blautia sp. RTP21359st1_E11_RTP21359_211015 | reverse complement strand
CTTCGCAACTTTGAGTGCTTTCCCCCTCGTACCTGCCCATGCCAAAATGGTCCCCCTGAAAGGGAAAGTACCTGCGTTTCAAGCATCCTCCCGGAAAGGGCATCACCTGCGTTTCAAGCATCCCCCCGGAAAGGGCATCACCTGCGTTTCAAGCATCCTCCCGGAAAGGGAAAACATCCTCCGGAAGGCGATCAGGCTTCGGTTTCATCATGGAACTGCGGGATCGGAGTTACCGGAGGATAAGTATCCACCGGAGGTTCATCAAACTCTCCGGAAATATTCCGATAGAAAACTGCCATACAGGTTTCTATATAAGGCACCAGCCAGATCAGTGCCAGATACAATGTAAATATGGAAAAAATGATCCACGGAACAAAACTTAAGAGCATTTTCATATATTCCCAGTAATGTCCCTTCATAAGCTTCGCACTGGCTTTCAGTGCCTGTACTCCTTTTATGTCCGAATTATCGGACAGGATGTAATAGCTCATGGTGAACGGCATAGCTGCCAGCAGGTTCAGCGCGAACCCGAGAAGTGTGAGCAGCATGTAAGTTACTGCCCAGTTCATCTGCTCCTCCGTTGTATTTCCCATATTGCTTGTAAAAGAAAACCACGCCAGTGGAAGTGATGTCACCAGATTGATCAATGCCAGCACAAAGGATGCCACGATCACATGATCCGGCTGATGGCTGAAAAAGTACAGAAGGTCTCCGAAAGAGTAGGCTTCCCTTCTGGAAATATTCAGATAGATCCGGTAAAGTCCTGCGGAAAAAATACAGATCACCAGAGAAAGGACAAAGCTGAATACCTCTCCTCCAATGATCGCATACAGGGAATCTCCCGGAAAAAGTGCTGTAGAAATATAGCTTGAAACTGCGCTCATCGCCGCAACCGCAATACTCCCGATCACAGGGACCGTAAAATTACCGGCCAGAGTTTCCCCTGCCAGCTTCTTACAACCCTTCAGATTTTTTCTCATAATTCTGTATCCCTTCGTTATAGAAGGCGGAGACTCATCCAAGCCTCCGCCCCGTCATTTTTTACTTCAGATATATCATATTCTCATATTTCACATCTGTTTAGTCTGCAAGATTAAACGCATCATGTACCGCATTCATGGCACGTACGCCATCTTTCTCGTTAATGAGAACCGTCACACGAATCTCAGATGTTGCGATCATATTGATGTTCACACCCTCATTGTAAAGGCTTTCGAACATTTTTGCAGCAACACCCGGATTGCTCATCATACCTGCTCCTACAATAGAAAGCTTGGCAATGTTTTTCTCCGCATGAAGCTCAGAATAGGCGATGCGTGCCTGGTTAGCTTCCAGAACACCCATTGCATCGTCCAGATCATTTTTATCAACAGTAAAGGAAATGTCCTTGGTTCCGGCACGGCCGATAGACTGAAGGATCATATCCACATTGATATTTTTCTTAGCCAGGGTATCAAAAAGCTTAAATGCCACTCCTGGTGAATCTTTAAGTCCGATCACAGCAATACGTACTGCATCTGTATCCAGAGCAACACCGCTGATCAGCATTCTCTCCACTGTTACTTCCTCCTTTACCACAGTTCCTTCGCTGTTGTTGAGACTGGAACGTACCACCAGCGGCACGCCGTATTTCTTTGCCATCTCCACAGAACGGTTATGAAGCACTCCCGCACCCAGAGTTGCCAGATCCAGCATTTCATCGTAAGTGATCTCCTTAAGCTTGCGGGCATTCGGAACCTTACGCGGGTCAGCGGTATAAACACCGTCCACATCGGTATAGATCTCACAGGCATCTGCATGAAGCGCTGCCGCAAGAGCTACAGCTGTGGTATCAGAACCGCCACGTCCAAGTGTGGTATAGTCATTATATTTATCAATGCCCTGGAAGCCTGTGACCACAACGATCCTGCGGTTATCCAGCTCTCTGCGGATACGTGCCGCCTCGATCTTTTTCAGGCGTGCGCTGCCATGTGCACTTGTTGTGTGCATAGCTACCTGAAAAGCGTTCAGAGAAACAGCCGGTACTCCCAGACTGTCCATAGCCATGGACATCAGTGCCACTGACATCTGCTCTCCGATGGTAAAAAGCATATCCATCTCACGTTTCGGAGGTTTGTCATTGATATCCTTTGCCATGGTGATCAGCTCATCGGTATACTTACCCATTGCAGAAAGCACGATCACCACGTCGTTTCCTTTTTTGTAATCTTCGATACATCTTCTTGCAACATTAAAGATACGCTCTTTGTTTGCCACAGAAGTACCGCCGAATTTTTTTACAATCAACATGTTCTTTTCTTCCCTTCGGCATCAATCCTTTACACGGATCATTGCCAGTACTTTTCCGGTGAGCTTGCTGATCTTCTCATAATATTCAGCCTGCTTCATCACCGGTGTGATAAATCCGAATTCGTCCGGAAGGTCATCCGGCTCGATGGTCTGTACATCACCAAAAGCTTTTTCCACTTCATCCATAGTAGTATCAGACACACGTACGAAGAAACGTCCCTCAACTTCATCCATATCCATAAGCTTCAGGGCATAGCTGCTCCAGTTTGTCATGATATTTCTGTGGAGATGCTTTGCTTCATCCACAACATCTGCAACTACTGCACTTGCAGTCGGAAGCTTACCTGCTCCGCTTCCGTAGAACATGGCATCTCCAAGAACATTTCCGTGCACAAATACTGCATTGAACACATCATTTACACTGTAAAGCGGGCTACTCTGGCCTACCAGGAACGGCGCTACCATTGCATAGAAAGAATCTCCGATCCTGCGGCTTGTGGCAAGAAGCTTGATAGTCATGCCAAGCTCTTTTGCATATTCCATATCTGCCGGTGTGATCTTTGTGATTCCTTCTGTATAAATATCCTCGTAATTCAGGAATTTTCCGTATGCAAGTGAAGAAAGGATGGCGATCTTACGGCATGCGTCAGCACCTCCTACGTCTGCAGTCGGATCTGCCTCTGCATAGCCCTTTGCCTGAGCTTCCTTCAGAACCGTATCAAAATCACAGTTCTCTGTGCTCATCTTGTAAAGCATGTAGTTGGTGGTTCCGTTAAGGATTCCTGTGATCTCATCGATCTCATCTGCTGTCAGTGAAGAATTCAGTGCGCGGATGATCGGGATACCGCCGCCGCAGCTTGCCTCAAAAAGGAAATTGATATTTTTTTCTTTTGCGATCTCCATGAGCTCGGAACCATGCTTGGCTACCAGAGCCTTATTGGATGTGCTTACGCTCTTTCCTGCCTGAAGCGCTCTTTTTACAAAGGTATAAGCCGGCTCGATCCCGCCCATAACCTCAACAACAATATCTACCTCCGGATCGTTTACGATCACTTCATAATCATGAACCAGAACTTTCTCAACCGGATCTCCCGGAAAATCTCTTAAATCAAGAACGTACTTGATGTTAATCTCATCTCCAGCTCTCTTGTTAATGCTCTCATGATTGGTGTTGATGACTTCAACAACTCCGCTTCCTACTGTACCGTAGCCTAATACTGCTATGTTTATCATATGCTTACTCCCTGCCTAAAATTTTCAAATAGTGTATACCGTCTCTCTGCTCAATATTCTCCACCATAGCCTCTGCGTCACCTTCTCCCGGAAGGATGTCAACGCTCAGCGTCAGCGTTGCGACTCCGTTAATGGGAATACTCTGATGTATGGTCAGGATATTACCGTGAAAACGGGCAATCGTCTGCAGCACCATTGATAAAAGCCCCGGCTCATCGTCCATCTGAATGATAAAGGTGATGGTCTTTCCCTTGGTCTCCTCGTGGAAAGGAAAAATATCGTCCTTATATTTGTAAAAAGAACTGCGGCTGATCCCGGTCCTTTCAGCAGCTTCCTGAACAGTAGCCACCCGTTTGGATTCCAGCAGTCTCTTGGCCTCAACCACCTTGAGAAGTACCTCCGGCACTGCCCGTTCTCTTACTACATAGTATTTTTTCTTTTCAACCTGTTTCTGCATAGCAACCTCTCTAACTGCTGTTCACATTGTGGCCAGCAGCCTCCTGTCCGTTTCATAAAGACAACTGTTTTTGTACAAGAGATATATTATCATAATAAAAGAAACTCCACAAGCGCTTTTTTGCCTGCGGAGTCCTTTTCTCTGTCTTTATGGGGTTCCGTGACAGTAATGTTATTCTTTCTTTTTCGCCAGCGCGATCCATTTCAGGTATGCATTGATAAAAATGTCAATACCACCGTCCAGAACTGCGTCAACATTACCGGTTTCTTCATTGGTTCTATGGTCTTTTACCATGGTGTATGGCTGCAGGACATAGGAACGGATCTGGTTTCCCCAGCCGATATCTGTCACTTCGCCTCGAATGCCGGAAAGCTTCTCCTCGGCTTCCTGCTGTTTCAGCAGATACAGCTTGGCCTTCAGCATCTGCATGGCCTTGTCCTTGTTCATGTGCTGAGAACGTTCATTCTGGCACTGTACCACGATTCCTGTCGGGAAATGGGTGATACGGATCGCAGAGGATGTCTTGTTGATATGCTGTCCACCGGCACCACTGCTTCGGTAGGTATCGATACGGATATCGTCATCATTGATCTCAACATCCAGATCCTTCTTGATATCCGGCATAACATCGCAGGATACAAAAGAGGTCTGTCTCTTTCCTGCTGCATTAAACGGAGAAATACGTACAAGACGGTGAACACCCTTCTCGGATTTCAGATAACCGTAGGCGTTCTCTCCGTTCACCTGGAAGGTTACGGATTTCACACCGGCCTCATCACCGTCAAGGTAATCCAGGACCTCCAGCGCAAAGCCTTTCTTCTCCGCCCATCTGCTGTACATACGGTAAAGCATTCCGCACCAGTCGCAGGCTTCTGTACCGCCGGCTCCTGCGTTCAGCTTGATGATGGCATTCTCTCCGTCGTACTCTCCGGAAAGGAGTGTCTTCACACGGATGCTGTCAAAGCTTGCCTGGAACTCGTCCAGCATTTCCTGGATCTCAGGGACGATCTCTGGATCATTCTCCTCATATCCCATCTCGATCATGGTTTCCATATCTTCCATCTGTGTTTCCAGATTATGGTATGTCTCAATATCGTCCTTGAGACTCTTTAACTGTTTCATCTTCATCTGGGATGCTTCCGCATTATCCCAGAAATCAGGCGCCTCCATCTCGCGCTCTAATTCTTCGACCTTCTGCTCTTTGTTAGCGAGGTCAAAGTGAATCCCTCACTTCCACTAATGGCTCTGTGTATGTTGCAAGAATACTCTTGAACTGATCTAACTCAACCACAGCTTCACCTTCTTTCTATATATTGATACAGGATTTCCTGCCTGTCTTATACAATACCATATGGGCATGGAAATTACAACGAAAACGTGGTCAGGGCGTAAATATCCCCTCTCCTGTGCTTCAGAAGCGGCAGCTGCTCACGGACTTTTTTTACCTCGTCCAGTTCCAGTTCCACAACCTTCACAGCCGGCTTCTCTTCCATCTCCATGAGGACTTTTCCCCAGGGGTCTGCGGCAATGGAGTGGCCCCAGGAATGATACCCGGCGTTCAGGTCTCTGGCGGGGGCAGCTCCGATGGTGTATACCTGGTTATCCACGGCTCTCTGGCGGAACATCAGCTCCCAGTGAAGGGGCCCTGTTGTCATGTTAAAAGCAGCCGGCACGATGATTACCTGGGCGCCTTCGTCCACCATCAGCCTGGCAAGCTCCGGAAAACGGAAGTCGTAACAGATGCAAAGGCCCATCTTTCCAAATTCTGTATCAAAAACCGTCACCTGGTCTCCCGGTGTCAGAGTATCGGATTCTTTAAAATACTGGCCGCCTTTTACATCAATGTCAAAAAGATGCATCTTCCGGTGCTTACCGATCTGATGACCATTTCTGTCAAAGACATAGGAAGTGTTATAAATATTGCCGGCTTCATCTCTCTCCGGCATACTTCCTGCTACGAGATAAATTCCGTGTTCTGCCGCCAGTCGGGAACATTTTTCCCAGGTATATCCCCTCTCTGGTTCCGCATATTCCGGGAAGTATTTGTTCTCGTAGGGGCAACAGAACATTTCGGGCAGGACTGCCAGATCGATCCCCTGAAGCTCCGGGCTGGCAAGAAGTTCTGCTGCCTGGGTGATATTGCGAAATTTATCAGTATATACATGTGTCTGAAGAATTGCAGTTTTTATAATTGCCATATTATCATGTCCCTTCTCTTACAGCGAAAATTAAGTATCTGCTCTATTGACGCAGGATGACTTTCTCATATGCAGGGCGGGAGAATGAAGCGTAGCGGTGGCTACGGCGATTGACGACAACGCAGCATATAAAAAATCAGACAAGTCTATATGACTATTATTTAATATTCGCTGTACTCTGTTCCTATGTAACAGAAATCCCAGAAAAAATAGCCCCACCACATCATCCGGGTGAGACTATTTTTATCTTCCTTCTCAGATCTTGGCAGCCTTACGTCCGCAGCACTGTTTGTATTTCTTGCCGCTTCCGCATGGGCACGGATCATTCGGGTATACTTTATCTTCTTTTCGCTGAACCGGTTTCTTCGGGCCTGCGCTGTCATCTTTGTTTGTGCCGGTTACCTTAGCAACCTGCTCACGCTCGATCTTCTGCTCCACATGAACATGATACAGCATACGTACAGTGTCTTCCTGAATGGAGCTGATCATGCTGTTAAACATCTCGAATGCGTTCATCTTGTACTCAACAACCGGATCTCTCTGGCCGTATGCCATCAGACCGATACCCTGACGGAGCATTTCCATATCATCGATGTGATCCATCCATTTGCTGTCGATGCATTTCAGAAGGACAACTCGCTCAAGCTCACGAAGCTGCTCCGGTTCCGGGAACTCAGCCTCCTTCGCTTCATAAAGCTTCACAGCCTCTTCCTTCACAATGTGCTTAATCTCATCTTTCTTATGGCCTTTTACCTTCTCTGCGGTCAGCGGGTGGATCGGGATGATCGGAGTGATCGCAGTGTTAAACTCATTAAGATCCCACTCAGAAGAATCCATGTCATCGGAAAAGCACATGTCTGTCATGCTGTCTACGATATCTGTGATCATCTTATAGATGGCATCACGCATATTCTCACCGTCAAGTACCTGGCGGCGCTCCTCATAGATGATCTCTCTCTGCTCATTGTTAACCTGGTCATAGTCGAGAAGGTTTTTACGGATACCGAAGTTGTTGAACTCGATCTTCTCCTGAGCTTTCTCGATGGCATTGGAAAGCATCTTGTGCTCGATCTGCTCATTCTCCTCAACACCAAGGGATGTGAACACCTTCATCAGTCTCTCGGAACCAAACAGACGCATCAAGTCATCCTCAAGGGAAATGTAGAAACGGGATTCACCCGGATCTCCCTGTCGTCCGGAACGTCCACGGAGCTGGTTATCGATACGTCTTGACTCATGACGCTCGGTACCGATGATCTTCAGACCGCCGGCCTCTCTTGCCACATCGTCAAGCTTGATATCGGTACCACGGCCTGCCATGTTGGTCGCGATGGTAACGGCATCTGCCTGTCCTGCCTGAGCTACGATCTCAGCCTCAAGCTCATGGAACTTGGCATTCAATACATTGTGGGGGATTCCCTCTCTCTTCAGCATTCTGCTGAGAAGCTCAGAAGTCTCGATGGTGATCGTACCAACCAGTACCGGCTGATGTTTTGCGTGAGCTTCCTTAACTGCCTCTACAACGGCGTTGAATTTCTCTTTCTTTGTCATGTAAACAGCATCGTCAAGGTCTTTACGCTGTACTACACGGTTGGTCGGGATCTCTACAACGTCCATGCCGTAGATATCACGGAACTCTTTTTCCTCGGTGAGGGCTGTACCTGTCATACCGCCTTTTTTGTCATATTTGTTGAAAAAGTTCTGGAAGGTAATGGTTGCGAGAGTCTTGCTCTCTCTCTTAACCTTCACATGCTCTTTCGCCTCGATCGCCTGATGAAGACCATCGGAGTAACGACGGCCCGGCATGATACGTCCGGTAAACTCATCAACGATCAGGATCTCGTCATCTTTTACAACATAATCCTGATCCTTGTGCATCAGATTATGTGCACGAAGTGCAAGGATGATGTTGTGCTGGATCTCCAGGTTTTCCGGATCTGCCAGGTTCTCGATATTAAAGAATTTCTCAACCTTCTTGATACCCTGCTCGGTAAGGTTGACGATCTTATCTTTCTCATTTACAACGAAGTCACCGGTCTCGATAACCTCCTCACCCATGATGGCTGCCATCTTGGTCATCTCATGGCTGGCCTCACCACGCTCCAGCTGCTGTGCAAGGATATCGCACACCTCATAAAGCTTGGTGGACTTGCCGCTCTGTCCGGAAATGATCAGAGGTGTACGTGCCTCATCGATCAGGACAGAGTCGATCTCATCGATGATACAGTAGTGAAGATCTCTCTGAACAAGCTGTTCTTTATAGATGACCATATTGTCACGAAGATAATCAAATCCAAGTTCGTTGTTTGTTACGTATGTGATGTCACATCCGTATGCCGCACGACGCTCTTCCGGCTTCATGTCGTTAAGTACCACGCCTACAGTCAGGCCAAGGAACTCGTGAACCTTACCCATCCACTCAGCATCTCGTTTTGCCAGGTAGTCGTTGACGGTTACGATGTGGACACCTTTACCCTCAAGGGCATTCAGATATGCAGGAAGTGTGGAAACAAGAGTTTTACCTTCACCTGTTTTCATCTCGGCGATACGGCCCTGGTGAAGGATGATACCACCGATGATCTGTACACGGTAATGCTCCATTCCAAGTACACGTTTGGCTGCCTCACGTACGGTGGCAAATGCCTCCGGAAGAAGATCATCCAGTGTTGCACCTTCTGCAAGACGTTTCTTATATTCTCTTGTCTTGTCTCGTAACTGCTCATCCGTAAGCTGCTGCATCTGAGACTGATAGCTCTCGGTTTTTTCAACCAGCGGCATGATACGTTTTACCTCACGCTGGCTGCGGGTTCCAAATACTTTTGAAAAAACATTCATGTTTCTGCTCCAATCATTTTATTCGAATAAGACTGCTGTCTCTGATCTGTCCAATTTTGGATCATTCCAGTTCTCTGTTGATATCCGTTATACTGGATCACATATGGTATATATTCTACCACTTTCCTGTTATAAAAACAATGAACAATTATTTAACAAATCATGTCAGGAATAACAGAAAATATCCCGCATAGGATCCTGTTTTCGAGGATCCCGCGGGATATTACAGATCTTATTTTCTTACTTTTACATTTTTCACACTGCTCCAGGCACCGTAATATGTCTTTCCGCTCACTTTTTTGTATGCACGGATACGAACATAATAAGTGCTTCCCTTTTTCAAACCGGAAAGTGTTCGGGTCAGTGCACTGGTGGACACTGTTCTGGCCCCTCTCATGGACCTTGAGGCCGCATACTGGATCTGATAGCCGGAAGCGCCAGCTGCTTTTTTCCAGCGGACAGTCAGCTTCCCGGAAGCCTTGCTGGACGGTTTGTACTGCACCGGAGCTGTCAGACGGACGATCCGGCTGCCGTTTTTGTTATAAGCACTTAAAGCAGAGCCCTTGTATGCGCGGACTGTATAGATATACATGGTTCCTGATTTTACTGATCCGTCTGTATAGACCAGCGTATTGCTTCCGCTTACGGTAGCGATATTGACCCACTTGCTGCTGTTTCCGGTCCTTCGATAGATCTTGTAGCCGGAAGCATTTGCAGCTCTTTTCCATTTGAAGACGATGCCGGCAGGACTGTTGGAAGTGCCGGATAACCCGGGCGTGGTAAGCTTTACCGTTGTAAGGGCCGCGGAACGGAACTGGTATACGGCTGACTGTACTTCATCAGTCTTTTTCCATTCAGCTTTCTGATAAACATACTTCTGGAAAAAGATATACATGTTATAAGTTGCGGCTTTGTTTATTCCTTTGGCAGATCCGATCCGCCATGTAGTATTCTTCCTGTTATCGGTTGGATTTGGTGAAGTACTCCAGTAAACTGGCACCCACTTCACATCTCCAGGCCCGGGATTTGAATTTGTAGTTCCCGCACCGGTCACGGTAAAATTATAATATTTATTCGGAGTAAATTTCAGCGGAGAATCCAACCCTCTTACAAAACTATCTTTGACATCTGGTATAGAAGGTATATAGGTCGGTGTCGGCGTCACATCATATTTCGGGCGGGTTCCCCTGTAATTCAACTTTAATTTTTTCAGGTTGCTGGTTCTTCCGTCTGAACCCAATACCTTAAGATACAGATCAAATTCTTTCTCTGTATCCAGATTCTTAAGATATATCACAAAGCTTCTGTTTGCAGTAACCGCCACACGAGAGTTTCCCGTATCGACCCTCGGAACATCAGATGTTCCGTCCTTTTTTCTCGCTACAGCTTTGTAGTAGCAGGCTCCGTTTGCATCAACTTTAAGTGTCACATTTACAGAATTGCGGCTTACCCATTTTTCTCCGGTCCATTTTACGTTTATTTTTGGCACCGGTGTTGGTGTCACTGTCAGTTCAGGATCCGCTGTCGGTGTCACTGTCGGTTCCGGATCCGTTATCGGTGTCACTGTCGGTTCCGGACCCGCTGTCGG
The DNA here is from genome assembly GCF_040910705.1 of Blautia sp. RTP21359st1_E11_RTP21359_211015. NCBI lineage: Bacteria > Bacillati > Bacillota > Clostridia > Lachnospirales > Lachnospiraceae > Blautia > Blautia sp. RTP21359st1_E11_RTP21359_211015. The sequence goes on along the minus strand of NZ_JBDGAB010000012.1, from coordinate 34,142 downwards.
TGTCACTGTCAGCTCCGGATCTGACGATGACATAGCTTCTGCGTTTTCTTCTTCCATACTGTCTCCTGCTTCTTCAGGTATCAGTTCTGTCAATAATACTTCCGGATCATCCTCACTGGAGATCTCTTCTGAAACTCCTTCCTCAGCTCCGCCGAAAGCATCCTCGCTGTTCTCCGCATTTTCTGCGTTTTCCACATCTTCCATGGTTGCATCGGAAGAGTTATCCACCATTTCCTCAGAAATATCCTCACTGTCTTCTGCAGGCTGCTCAGTCTCTCCCATAGACTCTGTAGTTTCCTCTGCGGAAAACACTTCCTGGCTGTCCGCAGCATTTTCTGTGATTTCTGCATCACCGCTGCCAAACTCTGCAGCCATACCGGTTGCCGGAAGCACCGTCACACAAAGTGCAGCACTTAAAAAAAGTGCCAGAACTTTTTTCTTCATTTACCTTCCTCCTTTTCTCCGTGAGTTACATATTTGTTATGTCAAGGAGATATTCGCACTCCACACAGTATTATTTTTCAGAAAGTGGGGCTGACTGAAACTTGTACTGTACAGACTGTATCTTATCCGTAGACTGCCATTTGGAATCCTTGCAGGTATATTTGCGGAAGAAAACATACAGATTAAAAGTTCCCTCCTGGTCGATTCCTTCCTTGGAACCGATCTTCCAGGTGCTTCGGATCCGGTTGGAATTCGGATTCGCAGATGTGCTCCAGTAAACAGGCACCCACTTAATGTCTCCGTTTTCCGGATCCTCATTATCGGTACCGGCACCGATAACCTTAAAATCATAAAATGTATCCGGGTAGAATTCCAGAGGAGAATCCAGCCCCTCTACCGTACTGTCCTCTGCCTTTGGTTTGGATGCTTTATGTTTTTTTGCAGAATCTGTTTTTTTCGCCGGGCGGCTGTCCTGATCCAGCTCCATCCGCTTCAGATCACTTAATTTCCCATTCTCATCCTCAATCTGGATATACAGATCAACTGCCTGGTCTGTATCCAGGTCTGCAAGTGTGATCCCGAACTCTTCATCCTCACTGATCAAAACCTCATCATTCACGGTATTTCCGGTCTCGATCTGAGGCACCTGGGGATTTCCGTCTTCCCCCCGCTCTGCCCATTTATAATAGCAAACGCCGTTAACGGCTGACGTAAGCGTTATCTCTGCCTGGGAATAGCTGTCCCATTTAAATCCTGTCCATTGTATTTCTGACTTTTGGAAATCCTTTGTATTGTTTTCTCCGGAACTCAGTTCCAGGTCCTCCACAGTCTGTTCTTTTATGGTGTCACCACTGTTAAATTCCGCTGCCATACAGGTAGCCGGTATCATGGTCATACCAAGAGCTACACTTAAGATCACCACAGGAAGCTTCTTTTTCATTTTTCCTTTCTCCTTTCGCATATGTCTTCATTATATAATTCTCCCCTATTGCTTGCAACAGAAAAGAAGCCTGATTTTGCTGTGACATAAAAGGCTCCGGAAACCTGCCGATTTCTCACACAGATTCCCGGAGCCTTCCATTCAATATTCAGTTGTGATAATAAAATCCCCTATCAGAACTCTGGTTCGATCAGTCCGTAAGTATTTCCTTTACGTTTATAAACTACGTTAACCTGCTCTGTCTCAGCATTAAAGAATACAAAGAAATTATGTCCGAGAAGCTCCATCTGTACGCATGCATCTTCCGGATACATTGGTTTGATCCCGAATTTCTTGGTACGGATGATCTTAACTTCCTCATCTTCTTCATAATCCTTATCAAGGTATGCCTTCTGGAAGTTTGTGGATTCCTGCTGCTTGTCAACGATCTTGTTCTTGTATTTACGAAGCTGACGCTCAATTACCTCTTCAACTAGATCGATGGATACATACATATCATTGCTTACCTGCTCGGAACGGATAATGTTACCTTTCACAGGGATCGTTACCTCGATCTTCTGGCGATCCTTCTCAACGCTTAAGGTTACTGAAATCTCAGTTTCAGGAGTGAAATACCTTTCAAGTTTACCAAGCTTGTCCTCAACAGCTGTTTTAAGTCCTTCGGTTACTGCTATATTCTTTCCACTAATAATAAATTTCATGACTTCCATCCCCTTTGCTGTTTTATGTTGCTATTATAACATATTAAATTGAATTTTAACATCACTTTTCAAAAATTTCATAAATTTTTTCCAAATTTATTCGATATATTCCTTCAAAATGTTTTTTTTGTCGTGAATGCGCAACTATTAGAGTATTTCATCTAATTAATTCATTACAAATGTATATCTGCACACCAGTGCCAGAAGATTGATGGGACAAAAGCATCTGCTTCACTATTTGTATATACTATTTCATTTTAGCCAGAGCTTCAAAGGGTATACTTCCGCCAAAAATATCCAAAGCACTGCCAACAGTCACATCCAATCTGCCCTGACCTGCTTTTCGAAGCTCTTCAATATCTGCCATAGAACCCACACCGCCTGCATAGGTCACTGGATGAGCTGTATACTGTCCCAGAAGCTTTGCAAGCTCTGTTTCCACACCTCGGGCCTTTCCTTCCACATCCACTGCATGGACCAGAAATTCGTCGCAGAAGCTTCCAAGCCTTTCCATCAGCTCCGGTGTCACGATCTCTTCTGTAAATTTCTGCCATCGGTCTGTGACAATATAATATTTGCCATCTTTTTTGCGGCAGCTCAGGTCAAGTACAAGATGTTCTTTCCCTGCAGCATCACGGATCTTCTCCAGATTTTCCCAGGAGATCACTCCGTTTTTAAACACATAGGAGGTTACGATCACGTGGCTGGCGCCAGCCTCCAGATATTCTGCCGCATTCTCCGGGCAGATGCCGCCTCCGATCTGAAGCCCTCCGGGATATTTTCCCAGAGCCTGAAGTGCCTGGGCTTTCGTTGCTCCATAGTTCGGGGAATCCTTTCCGTTCAGAAGGATCACATGACCGCCCTTTAATCCTGCCTTCTTATAAAGCTCTGCATAGAATGCCGCATCCTGCTCTGACACAAAATTTTCTGCCGCCTGATCCCCCTGATCCTTCAGGCTTCCTCCTACGATCTGTTTTACCTTTCCGTTATGTATATCAATGCATGGTCTGAATTTCATAATCCTGTCCTCCATTTTCTTTCCATGCACTGATAATAGCATCTGAAACAGTTTTATGCAATGCTGTGGTAAAATATCTGTTATCTTCCTTCTACCGCATTTCCCACTGCGTTTCCGATATCATCCACTGCATTACCTACGCCGTCGCCAAGGTCCTTTACACTGTCACCCAGCTCACCGGATACAGTTCCGTCATTTTCGTTTCTGTCAGCATCCGCAGCTCCGGGTGCTGCTGTCCCGTTATTTCCATTTCCTGCAGGCGTCACGGTAATATTTCCATCGGATATCTCATTGTTATCCGTGCCGGAATCCTTAATGCTCTCTCCATTGTCCTTCACACCGTCATTGTCTGCTTTTTCTTCCATAGTTTCATCTTCTGCGGCAGTATTTTCGTTTGTATCTTTTTCCTTATCCTTCGTGTTTTTATCTTTTTCATCCACTGTTTCATCCGCATTGTTTACCTCTGTGCCGCAGGCTGTAAATGTACACAGAGACAGGGTAAGCAAAGTACCAAAAAGAATCGCCTTCCATTTTTTCATATGATCTTCTCCTTTTTCTAAAAAATTCTGTATTCCTAATATGGCACTTTTTCCGCTATCCTATTCTGGGAAAAATTTCAAAAACCGCAATTTCATCAAAAAAAGACGGGGTCCGATCTTACACGAACCCCGTCTGTATTACCTGTAATTTTATTCTGTTGCGGCTCAATCTGTCAGGATCAGCCGATCACGTCACTCATATCATAACGTCCTGCCGGTTTGCCTGCAAGGAATTTGGCTGCTTCTACAGCACCTTTTCCAAAAATAGCCTTGGAATATGCAGTATGCTTGAACTCGATCACTTCGTCCTGACCTGCAAAAATTATCTCATGCTCACCTACGATAGTTCCGCCGCGAACTGCGGAGATACCGATCTCCTTATCATCGCGTTTTTCACGTTTCTGGCTGCGGTCATATACATAATGATACTGATTATCCATAGCTTCATTAATGCTGTCTGCCAGCGCAAGTGCAGTACCACTTGGTGCGTCTAATTTCAGGCGGTGATGCTTCTCTACGATCTCCATATCAAAGCCTGCAGCCGCAAGAACCCTGGCTGCGTCCTGAACCAGCTTCAGAAGTGTGTTGATACCAAGAGACATGTTTGCGGATTTCAGCACTGCTACCTTTCGGGATGTTTCTTCCACTTTTGCAAGCTGCTCCTGGCTTAAACCGGTACTGCACAGAACAACCGGGATCTGGCGTGCCGCGCTGTACTCAAGAAGCTTGTCTGTTGCCTTTGCGGAAGAAAAATCAATGATCGCATCTGCCTCTACCTGACATGCGTCAATATCGGTAAATACCGGATAGCTGTTTTTTCCCTGATCTGCAATATCAATACCTGCTACGATCTCAGCATCCGGATCTTTCTCCACAATGCCGCTGATGACCTGGCCCATATGTCCGTTGCAGCCGTGCATGATGATTTTTACCATAGTATATTCTCCTTTACCTTTCGCTTACAGTCAGATCACTTAGCAAGCTTAAGGCCGAATTTCTCGATCTCTTTTGCAAGAGCTGCCTTTGTGTCCTCTTCCATCTCGCAGAGCGGCATACGAAGCGGCCCTACGTTCATTCCCATAAGATTCATAGCTGTCTTAACAGGAATCGGATTTACTTCGCTGAACAGCGCATTGATCAGCGGAAGAGCTTTCAGCTGATCCTCTGTTGCTCCCTTGGTGTCGCCGTCGAAATATTTCATGACCATGTCATGTGTAAACTTCGGTGCAACGTTGGAAAGTACGGAAATAACTCCAAGTCCGCCAAGAGAAAGAATCGGAAGTACCTGATCATCATTTCCGGAATAAAGCTCAAGCTGTCCGTCTGCCAGAGACATCATCTTGGCGATCTGGGAAAGATCTCCTGTTGCTTCCTTGATTCCGACAATGTTCTTTACATTCTTTGCAAGGTAAGCTGCTGTAGCCGGCTGGATGTTGCAGCCTGTACGGCTCGGTACGTTGTACATGATGAGCGGAGTTTCCGGAACTGCATTGGCAATTGCTGTGTAGTGAGCGATAAGACCCTTCTGTGTAGCCTTGTTATAGTAAGGTGTTACAATAAGAAGAGCGTCTGCGCCATAGGAAGCTGCTTCCTTGGACATCATGATCGCTGTCTCTGTACAATTGGAACCTGTTCCTGCGATAACAGGCACACGTTTGTTAACTTTATCAATTGTGAACTTAATTGTCTGAAGATGCTCTCCGTGTGTCAGAGTAGAAGATTCTCCTGTTGTTCCACAGATAACGATGGCGTCTGTGCTGTTCGCGATCTGATCCTCAAGGATTTCCTCAAGTTTCTCAAAATTCACCTTACCGTCTTCATGCATAGGTGTTACGATTGCAACGCCTGTTCCTTTAAAAATTGCCATTTGTCTTCCTCCTTCTTTCTTCTGTGAAATATTGCTTATTCCCGTTCCTGGTCAGTCAGCTCTGTTGTTATCGTGGTAATACTATCCACATAGGGCTTCAAAGCATCCGGAAGCCAACGTCCGGTCATAATTATATGCATACTTTCATCCTTCTGCTTAAGCATATCGATGATCGTCTCAACTGGAGCGATTCCTTTATCCATAAGCCCGAGGATCTCATCCAGTAGCAGAAAATCACACTCTCTGGTAGCAATTACCTTCCGTGCGAAATTAAGGCCATTGAGAATATTGGTTCTCTCTTCTGCCTTTTCCTGCTCACTTAGGTCATTATAGCAGGTGTCCATTTTTTCGAAACGGAAAATCTTGAAATCAAAATTATCCAGTTCCTCAAGGAAATCCAGTTCTCTGCGTTCCCTGCCCTTGAGGAACTGTATGATGATCACACTTTTTCCCTGTGTAGCAAAGCGCAGCCCCCGGCCTACAGCCAGAGTTGTCTTTCCTTTCCCGTTCCCGCAATAAACCTCTGTTATTTCTCTTTCCATGATTTTTCCTCTTACTGTTAGTGAAACCGGTAATTCCCCATTTTTCTGATTTTTTTAATATTACCGCAGATTGGCTGGAAATGCAAGTGTTACCTTAATGTTCTCACCACTATTCCAAAATATATCCAATGTTACTCAACATATTCCAATTTACTCACCGAAACTTCATAGGCAATCCTTTTTTCTGTTTCGTTTTCACTAATCCGTTTCATGTACTCCCTGCTCTGGATCCTGCCCCAGATCAGTACATGCCCGCCTACTTCAAAAGCAGAAGCATATCTGGCATTTCTTCCCCAGCATATACATGGTATGTAATCGGATTTTCCGTAAGGTCGATTGACTGCCATCAGAAGATCTGCGATCTCTCTTCCCAACGGTGTTTTTCTGTATACAGGCGGTTTACAGATATATCCGTCCAGAAAGATCTGATTGACCGGCACAGTTTCTTCTTCCTCCCCCACAAACTTCACTTCCCGGGCAAAGACTGAAAGCACAAGCCGGTTTCTCTTTTCTTCATGACGGTTATAGGATCGGAACTGTCCGTGGATCTCGATATATTCTCCCACATAATCCTGTGTGATATCGATCAGCCGCTCAGACACCATCACCGGGATCCTGTCCTCCGAATCGCTGAGACGTTTTACCAGGATATCCATCATGTAAAATCCTTCTCCAAAGACCTGATGGCTGAAAGTAAACCCCGTAGCGATCCGTCCCATAACGGATACCTGATTGTTTTCAATAATTTTATCTGCCATAATAAGTAGCTCTCCTTCCTCTTCGTGTATTTCGTCTATATCAATCTATGTGTATTTACGGTATAATATGCCTGAAAAATGAAAAACCAAAAATATTTTTTTATGTCTTGTAATCTCACAAAAATGTGATAGACTATAAATTTGGACATCATTTTTAACAAAAAAGATTACTTATATATGGAAAGAAAGGATTTGGATTATATGAAGACCAAGCGTGAAGATGTTCGTAACGTGGCCATTATCGCCCATGTCGATCACGGTAAAACAACACTTGTTGACGAGCTTTTGAAACAGAGCGGTGTTTTCCGTGAGAACCAGGAAGTCCAGGAACGTGTCATGGACTCCAACGATATTGAGCGTGAGCGTGGCATTACGATTCTCTCCAAAAACACCGCAGTTCATTATAAGGATGTAAAAATCAATATCATCGATACTCCAGGTCATGCGGACTTCGGCGGCGAGGTAGAGCGTGTGCTGAAGATGGTAGACGGCGTTATTCTTCTTGTGGACGCCTTCGAGGGTGCCATGCCTCAGACTAAATTTGTACTTCGTAAAGCTCTCGAACTGAACCTGCATGTTATTGTCTGCATCAATAAGATCGACCGTCCGGAAGCACGTCCGGAGGAGGTTGTCGACGAGGTTCTGGAGCTTCTCATGGATCTGGACGCATCTGACGAACAGCTGGACTGCCCGTTCCTGTATGCCTCCGCAAAAGCCGGCTATGCAGTTCGTAACCTTGAGGACAAGCCTGAGAATATGGCTCCGCTTTTTGAGACCATCCTTGATGCAATTCCTGCTCCGGAGGGAGATCCGGACGGAGATACACAGGTTCTTATCAGCACCATCGACTACAATGAATATGTAGGCCGTATCGGTGTCGGTAAAGTTGAGCGCGGAACCATTTCCGTGAACCAGGAGCTGATGCTTCTGAACCATCATGACCCGGACAAACACGAGCGCGTAAAGATCAGCAAGCTCTACGAATTTGACGGCCTGAACAAGGTTGAAGTCAAGAGTGCTACCATCGGAGCCATCGTTGCGATCTCCGGTATTGCAGATATCCACATTGGAGATACACTCTGTGCAGGAGATAACCCGGAGTCCATTCCGTTCCAGAAGATTTCCGAGCCTACCATCTCCATGAACTTCCTTGTAAACGACAGCCCGCTTGCAGGACAGGAAGGTAAATTTATCACTTCCCGTCACCTTCGTGACCGCCTCTACCGTGAGCTGAATACAGACGTCAGCCTTCGTGTGGAAGACACAGATACAACTGAGTGCTTCAAGGTTTCCGGCCGTGGTGAGCTTCACCTTTCCGTTCTTATTGAGAACATGCGCCGTGAAGGATATGAATTTGCAGTCAGCAAACCGGAGGTTCTCTATCATACAGACGAGCGCGGACGCAAACTGGAGCCGATCGAGATCGCATATGTTGATGTTCCGGAGGAATTTTCCGGTACCATCATCCAGAAACTCAGCGAGCGTAAAGGTGAACTTCAGGGTATGAGCACAGCAAGCGACGGAACTGTACGTCTTGAGTTCTCCATCCCTTCCCGTGGACTGATCGGATTCCGTAACGAATTCCTTACCTCCACCAAGGGTACCGGTATCCTGAACACCATGTTTGACGGATATGCACCATACAAGGGAGACTTCCCGTATCGTAAACAGGGTTCCCTCATCGCTTTCGAGGCAGGCGAGACTGTAACTTACGGTCTTTTCTCCGCTCAGGAGCGTGGTACTCTCTTCGTCGGACCTGGCGAGAAGGTTTACAGCGGTATGGTTATCGGACAGAATGGTAAGGCTGAGGATATCGAGCTGAATGTCTGCAAGACCAAGCACCTCACCAACACCCGTTCTTCTTCGGCAGACGATGCGCTGAAGCTTGTTCCGCCTAAGGTATTAAGCCTTGAGCAGGCAATCGAGTTCATCGACCAGGATGAGCTTCTTGAGGTAACTCCTAAGAGCCTTCGTATCCGTAAACGTATCCTGGATTCCAGAGATCGAAAACGTGCTGCATTCCGCAAGAGCTGATAGAATTTTGACGATTATTTATTGTTTACTGGATTCTGGCAGTGTTTTGCAGTTATAAAGGATTCGGATATATCTTTAACACGATTTACACAACTGTCATACGGGAATCATTTCCTGTATGGCAGTTTTTTTCTGGAATCATTTCCTGCATGACCGTTTCTTTCTGCAGGAAGAATCCAGGCTGCAGGATTCTCTGCCTGTGGCGAATTTCCCTGAACAACATCGGGCTTTCCTGCTCGCAGGATTCTGGCAGTTATCTCCTGCCCTGTTTTTCATTTTCAGACAAATCTATCCATTTCTTTCTGCATTCCTGAAAAAATTCTCCATATATTTTGCTTAATTGTTCTGAAAACTCAAATAATTTCAAGTTTTTTTGTCAATTATGGTTTGACGCTTTACCGTGACATGATATTTTTGTGAATTATTTATCAAAATTCTTCGTTATTTTCGTTAATTATTTATCATATTCGCTATTGACGTCTGGAATCTGTTAAATTATAATGTGTTCATGATCGATTGACAAAAGTTTAACGTTAATGTTTTAACTGCATGATACGTTTTATCTTTTGCCCGCCCCTCATATGTGTGCATGTTTTTTGTCAGTGCTGACAAATATTTAACATGTTTTTTGTGCACAGTGCTGAATTTAAAGATTTTTTTGAAAGGATTTTTCAATAATTCAGCGTTCTGCGGAGTGAAATTTACAGTATTTTCCCCTGATTTTCTGTTCGTCATTTTGCACATAGCGGCAAAATTCAGAATTTGCGTTTTTTTCTGAATTTTGATACTATATAATCATTGAAACAGAAAATTCAATCAGATTGAATCAACAAAGAAACGCAGCGCGGGGACTTACAAAAACTCTGCAGCATCTGCCGGCGAAAAAAACAGGCCCGCAGAACCACAGATCATTATCATATGAAAACAGGAGGATTCCACATGGCAAAGAAAGAAACTATCCCTACCATCATCGACACTCCAGAAGCCCTGACCGCGAAAATGGCTGCAATGAAAGAAGCACAGAAGATCTTCGCTACCTACACACAGGAGCAGGTTGACAAGATCTTTAAGGCAGCTGCTACTGCCGCCGACAAAATGCGTATCCCACTTGCCAAAATGGCCGTTGAAGAAACAGGCATGGGTATCATGGAAGATAAGGTTATCAAGAACCATTACGCAGCAGAGTATGTTTATAATGCATACAAGAACACACAGACATGTGGTGTTGTAGAAGAAGACAAGGCATACGGAATCAAGAAGATCCTGGAGCCTGTAGGACTGGTTGCCGCAGTTATCCCGACTACCAACCCGACTTCCACAGCAATCTTTAAATCTCTTATTTCTCTGAAAACACGTAACGCAATCATCATCAGCCCGCATCCGCGTGCCAAGAAGTCTACCATTGAAGCAGCGAAAGTTGTTCTGGATGCAGCTGTTGCCGCTGGTGCACCGGAAGGAATCATCGGATGGATCGATATCCCGAGCCTTGAGCTGACCAACATGGTTATGCAGAACGCAGATATCATCCTCGCAACCGGTGGTCCTGGAATGGTTAAGGCAGCTTACTCCTCCGGTAAACCTGCTGTTGGTGTTGGACCTGGAAATACACCTGCCATCATTGATGACAGTGCAGATATCCGTCTTGCAGTTAACTCCATTATCCACTCCAAGACATTTGACAATGGTATGATCTGTGCTTCCGAACAGTCCGTAACTGTTCTGGAGAGCATTTATAAAGAAGTAAAAGAAGAGTTCCTTTACAGAGGATGCTACTTCCTTAAAAAAGACGAGATCGAGAAAGTCAGAAAGACAATCCTCATCAACGGCGCTCTGAATGCCAAGATCGTAGGCCAGAAGGCAGCTACCATCGCCGAGATGGCAGGCGTTACCGTACCGGCTGAGACCAAGATCCTTATCGGTGAGGTTGAGTCCGTTGATATCAGCGAGGAATTCGCACACGAGAAACTTTCCCCTGTACTTGCCATGTACAAGGCTAAGAATTTTGACGATGCTATCGCAAAAGCTGAGCGTCTTGTTGCTGACGGCGGCTACGGCCATACATCTTCCCTCTACATCAACGTGAATGAGACAGAGAAGATGGATAAATTCGAGGCAGCTATGAAGACCTGCCGTATCCTTATCAATACGCCTTCTTCTCAGGGTGGTATCGGTGACCTTTACAACTTCAAACTTGCTCCATCCCTCACTCTTGGCTGCGGTTCCTGGGGCGGTAACTCCGTATCCGAGAACGTTGGTGTCAAGCACCTTCTGAATATCAAGACCGTTGCTGAAAGGAGAGAGAATATGCTCTGGATGAGAACACCGGAAAAGGTTTACTTTAAGAAAGGCTGTATGCCGGTTGCTCTTGACGAGCTCGGTACTGTTATGGGCAAGAAACGCTGCTTCATCGTAACAGACTCCTTCCTCTACAAGAACGGTTACACCAAACCTATCGAAGATAAACTGGATCAGATGGGCATCGTTCATACATGCTTCTCTGATGTAGCACCAGATCCATCTCTCGCTTCCGCAAAAGCCGGAGCCAAGGCTATGACAGCATTTGAGCCTGACTGCATCATCGCTCTTGGTGGTGGTTCCGCAATGGATGCCGGCAAGGTTATGTGGATGCTTTATGAGAATCCGGACGCTGACTTCTCCGATATGTCCATGGACTTCCTGGATATCCGTAAGAGAGTTTACACCTTCCCGAAGATGGGTAAAAAAGCTTACTTCGTAGCAATCCCGACATCTTCCGGTACAGGTTCCGAGGTTACACCTTTCGCCATCATCACAGATCAGGATACCGGCGTTAAATGGCCGCTGGCTGACTATGAGCTTCTTCCGGATATGGCGATCGTAGATACCAACAACATGATGAGCGCACCGAAGGGACTGACCCGTGCTTCCGGTATCGACGTTATGACACATGCAATCGAGGCTTATGTTTCCATGATGGCTTCCGATTACACAGACGGTCTTGCACTGAAAGCGATCAAACTGGTATTTGAGTATCTGCCACGTGCATATAAAGACGGCAACGATGTAGAGGCAAGAGACCATATGGCTAACGCTTCCTGCATGGCAGGTCTTGCATTCGCCAATGCATTCCTCGGTGTTAACCACTCTCTCGCTCACAAACTTGGTGCTTTCCATCACCTGCCACACGGTATCGCAAACGCAGTTGTTCTTCTGGATGTTATGCGTTACAACAGTGCTGAGGTTCCGACCAAGATGGGTACCTTCCCACAGTACCAGTATCCAAAGACACTTGCCCGCTATGCTGAGATCGGCCGTTCTGTAGGTCTTACAGGCAAGAACGATGCAGAAGTATTCGAAAAACTTCTCGCCAAACTGGATGACCTGATGAGAACAATCGAGATCATGCCTACAATCCGTGACTACGGCGTAGATGAGAAATACTTCTTGGAGACTCTGGATGAGATGTCCGAGCAGGCCTTCAATGACCAGTGCACCGGCGCTAACCCGAGATATCCACTTGTATCCGAGCTGAAAGATATCTATCTGAAGGCATACTACGGAGAAATGCCAAAGAAAGAAGAGAAAAAAGCCAAATAAATGTGGAACACCCTTCTAAGGGAAACACGGCCGGGAGTTTATTCGCTCCCGGCTGCGTTTCCTTTGCTTATTTCCCTCTTGCAAAAGATCCCCGATACAGTTCTGTATGAACAGGCTGTACCGGGGATCTCTTATATAATCGCTTTATAATTATCGTTTATTCTCGTTAATTTATTTCAGGCCATACTCTGCTGCAAGTTTCTTAAACTCCGGAAGAGAATTTACAATGGTATCATAAGATACACAGTATGCCAGTCTCACATAACCAGGGCATGCGAAGGAGCTTCCCGGTACCATGAGGATGTTATATTTCTTGCCGGCCTCGCAGAAAGCTTTTTCATCAGCTACCGGAGATTTTACGAAGAGATAGAACGCACCCTGTGGTTTGATGCACTCAAAGCCGCATTCTTTCAGGCCATTGTAAAGTGCCTGACGGTTTTTATCGTAAGCTGCAAGATCTGTCTTTGCATCTACACATTTCGCAACTACTTTCTGGATCAGGGATGGTGCATTTACGCAGCCAAGTGTACGGTTTGCGATGGTTGCAGCTGAGATCAGTTCTTCACTTCCGTCCGCCTCATCCGGGATCACCAGATATCCGATACGCTCTCCCGGAAGGGAAAGAGATTTGCTGTAAGAATATCCCACAACTGTATTGTCATAATATTTCGTCAGGTACGGAACTTCCACGCCATCGTAAGCCAGTTCACGGTATGGCTCATCGGAGATCAGGTAGATCACGGTTCCGAACTCTTTTTGTTTTGCTTCCAAAATTGCGGAAAGTTTCCTGATTGTTTCTTCTGAATATACAACTCCGGTCGGATTGTGCGGAGTATTTACGATAACTGCTTTTGTCTTCGGTGTGATCTTCTGCTCAAATTCAGCGAGATTTGGCTGGAAGGTTGTGGTATCCGGAGAGATTTCCACAAGGACACCGTCATAATTGCGGACATATGCACCGTATTCCAGAAAATATGGTGCAAAAACGATCACCTCTTCTCCCGGGTTCAGGATCGTCTTCAGAATTACGTTCAGGCCGCTTGCAGCGCCTACTGTCATGATCAGGTTCTTTGCAGAAAATTTTGTATCAAAACGTCTGTTTAAAGATTCTGCGATAGTCTGGCGTACATCTTCAAAACCTGCGTTGCTCATATATCCGTGAAGGACGGTCGGGTCCGTATTATTTACAAGATCGATAATGGCTTCACGAACACTGTCCGGCGCCGGTACACTTGGATTTCCAAGGCTGAAATCAAAAACCTTATCTGCGCCGTATTTTGCACGGAGGCGGTTTCCTTCCTCAAACATCATACGGATGGCAGAATTGTTTTTTACGTAGGGTTTCATTTTTTCTGATATCATTTCGTGTTCTCTCCTTATTTCTGCGTCATCATTTTCACTGTTTCCTGACAATCTTGTTTATAATTGTACCCCGTTTCCGTCTGGCATGTCAATACTTTATCAGATTAAAGTGCACTTGCAAAATTCCTGGGAAAGTGACACACATTCCCAGGGAACTTCCTTGATTCGGTTAATCCCATCCTATATACCTCTGTTATCAAACTTATCGATTTCCCATCTTCATCCTCACAATCCACACAGCCACCGTACTTCCCACCAGTGCGACCACGAACCCAACCAGGACATCTGTTGGATAATGGACACCAAGATATAATCTTGAAAATGCTACCAGCGCTGCCAGGACTACTGCCGGAATTCCGATTTTCTTGGGAAGCATCCGAAACATTACCAGGGCAACGGCAAAGGATGCTGTGGTGTGGCCTGAAGGAAAAGAGAAATCCGTCGGTTTGGCGATCAGCGGGATCAAGGCTTCGATTTCCGCAAAAGGTCTTGGCCTTGCCACTATGTTTTTGAGAAGCAGGTTGGTAACGATTGCTCCGAAAATCAGGGAGAAAACTGCTGCATAGCCTGTTTTTCTTGTCTTTGGAATGGCAAGTAGAACAACCGCACAGAGGATCCAGAACCATCCTCCGTTTCCCAGAAATGTAACGATCTTCATAAATGGTGTCAGCATATCTGTTCTTAAATGCTGCTGGATCTGGAGCAGGATTTCTCCGTCCAGATTCTGTACTGACTGTAAAAAAGTATTCATATGTATTCCCTTCTCTTTCTGCTGCGACAGACAGATAAAATACCAGGACTCATCTTCCGCCGCGCATTCTTTACTGTTGATTATTATACCGTACATCTCTTGATTTTCTGCGAACGAAAACTAAATATTTTATAAATAAAACGCCCCTACACTGTCCAAAACATCGCACAGCACAGAGGCGTCTCCTTCCCGTTACGTAAAACTTTCTATATCAATTTTTCTTTTTCTTACAAGATGCCTGCGCTTTGTGTTTTATGCTTTACGCACCGCGCTCGGCTTCCCGCTCCTTGTAATGATGTGCTTCCTCCAGCATCATATCTTTCACCTTCATCAGTCGGATCTGGGTACTTCTCTCGTTCTCATCCAGCTTCATGGTGATGTATTTGATGTTTGCCTGTGCTTCCGGTATGATAACATGCTCCAGGGCGTTTACACGGCGCCTTGTTTTTTCGATCTCAGAAGCCATCAGCTGACAGGCTTTTTCCACTTCTGCCAGGCGGAGCATGTCCGGAAGGATATCCGCCAGGGATTTCACCGCTCCGTCCAGATCACTGGAGGTAAAAGCAAAACCATAGGAATAGATATCGTTGGCGTCCGGTGTTCTTGTTTTGTATTCAAAAACAGGAATATCCACACTCATGACATTCTTTTTGCCGGTTTCCAGATAGACTTCCTGCTTGGGAGCCATCAGGGCGGTGTTCAGAGTCTCCTCCGACATTCCGGCTTTTGCAATGACAAAATTCGTGTTGGCGCTTCGGATACCAGCTTCTACTTTTTTACGCAGTTCCATGTTCTCGCGCACCAGATCCAGGAACTGTCTCATCAGCTCGTCCCGCTTATCCTTCAGAAGCTTATGGCCACGTACTGCAGTCACCAGCTTTTTTTTCTGCTTCGTAAGCTCCATACGGGTAGGATTCACCTGTGTTGATGCCACAAATCATCCCCCCTTTATACTTTTCCGTAATACTGGTCAAGGAATTTGTCATCGATACGTTTCAGCTCGCTTCTCGGAAGAATGGAAAGCAGCTTCCAGCCGATGGCCAGGGTTTCCTCGATATCACGGTTGGCCTGATAGCCCTGGGAAACATATTCCTTCTCAAAAGCATCCGCAAATTTTGCATAGATCAGGTCAATGTCAGAGAGGGCAGCCTCACCAAGAATGGTCATCAGCTCTTTGGCCTCTTTACCACGGGCATATGCGGCAAACAACTGGTTCATGGTGTTGGCATGGTCTGCTCTTGTCTTGCCTTCACCGATACCTTTATCTTTCAGTCGTGACAGAGACGGAAGAACATCAATGGGCGGTGTGATTCCTTTACGGTAAAGCTCACGGCTCAGAATGATCTGTCCCTCTGTGATGTAACCGGTAAGGTCAGGGATCGGATGGGTCTTGTCATCCTCAGGCATGGTCAGGATCGGAACCATGGTGATACTTCCTGCTTTTCCTTTCTGACGGCCTGCACGCTCGTAGAGAGAAGCAAGGTCTGTATACATGTATCCGGGATATCCACGACGGCCCGGAACCTCTTTACGCGCTGCGGAAACCTCACGGAGAGCATCCGCATAGTTTGTGATATCTGTAAGGATTACCAGTACGTGCATATCTTTTTCGAAGGCAAGATATTCTGCTGCTGTCAGTGCCATTCGCGGAGTAGCGATACGCTCAACAGCCGGGTCATTTGCCAGGTTTACAAAAAGAACAGTACGGTCTATAGCTCCGGTTTCCTTAAAGCTCTCTACGAAGAAGTTTGACTCCTCGAAAGTGATACCCATGGCAGCAAATACAACGGCGAACTGCTCGTCTTTTCCGCGAACCTTCGCCTGTCTCGCGATCTGTGCCGCAAGCTGTGCATGAGGAAGACCGGATGCGGAGAAGATCGGAAGTTTCTGTCCACGTACCAGGGTGTTCAGTCCGTCAATAGCGGATACACCGGTCTGGATAAACTCCTCCGGATAACTTCTGGCTGCCGGATTCATCGGCAGGCCGTTGATATCTCTTCTCTCTTCCGGAAGGATCTCCGGACCGTCATCAATGGGACGGCCCAGTCCGTCAAAGACACGGCCCAGCATATCGCCGGATACACCAAGCTCCATGCTTCGTCCCAGAAAACGTACTTTACTGTTGGAAAGGTTGATACCTGTGGAACTCTCAAAGAGCTGTACCAGCGCATTGCTTCCATCAATCTCCAGAACACGGCATCTTCTTGTTTCGCCATCGGCAAGTTCAATCTCGCCCAGCTCGTCAAATGCCACATCTTCAACGCCTCGTACCAGCATCAAAGGGCCGGCAACTTCCTGTATGGTCCTATATTCTTTTGGCATTTTACAGGCCCTCCTTTCCCAGAAGTTCCGCAGTCTCTGCTGCAAGCTGGTGGGTTACCTTCTCATATTCCGCTGCCAGCTGATCTTCTTTTGTATATTTGTAACGGCCGATCTGCTCACGTACCGGCAGTTTTACGATATCATTGATATCTGCACCCTGTTTCAGCGCATCCAGGCCTGCATCATAGAATGCAAGTACCAGGCGCATCATGTTGTGCTGTTTTTCCAGAGATGTATAGGTATCGATCTCATGGAAAGAGTTCTGATGAAGGAAGTCCTCGCGGATGGAACGGGCTGCTTCCATTTTCAGGCGGTCGCCCGGAGAAAGTGCATCCATACCTACCATCTTTACGATCTCTTCCAACTCTGCCTCTTCCTGGAGAAGGGTCATCATTCTCTGACGGAGCTCCATCCAGTCCGGCGCCACATTTTCATCAAACCATCCACCTACACTGTCCAGATACAGGGAATAACTGGTCAGCCAGTTGATTGCCGGGAAGTGACGTTTGTATGCAAGGTTTGCATCCAGTCCCCAGAATACCTTCACGATTCGAAGTGTTGCCTGGGAAACAGGCTCGGAAATATCACCACCTGGAGGAGATACCGCACCGATAGCTGTCAGGGCACCTTCTCTTCCGTCTTTTCCATTACAGATCACGTGTCCGGCACGCTCGTAGAACTGTGCAAGACGGGAACCCAGATACGCCGGGTAACCTTCCTCACCTGGCATCTCCTCCAGTCGTCCGGACATCTCACGGAGAGCCTCGGCCCATCTGGAAGTGGAATCTGCCATCAGTGCTACAGAGTAACCCATATCACGGAAATACTCCGCAATGGTGATACCTGTGTAAATAGAAGCCTCACGTGCCGCAACCGGCATATCTGAGGTGTTTGCGATCAGAACAGTTCTCTCCATCAGAGACTGTCCGGTTTTCGGGTCTTTCAATTCCGGAAACTCGTTCAGAACGTCTGTCATCTCGTTTCCACGCTCACCGCAGCCGATATAAACTACGATATCTGCCTCTGCCCATTTTGCAAGCTGATGCTGGATAACGGTCTTGCCGCTTCCGAACGGGCCAGGAACTGCTGCCACACCACCCTTGGCGATTGGGAACATGGTATCAATAACACGCTGGCCTGTTACCAGAGGTTTTGCCGGCGGAAGTTTTTTCTTGTATGGACGGCCACGTCGTACCGGCCAGTGCTGCATCAGTGTCAGTTCTTTATCTCCGTCTGCCGTGGAAAGAACTGCAACGGTCTCATCTACGGTAAACTCACCGGATCTGATCTCTTTCAGAGTACCTTTCATATTGGGTGGTACCATGATCTTCTGTGTAACAACGATGGTCTCCTGAACAGTTCCGAGAACATCGCCGCCTTCCAGCTCATCTCCCACTTTCGCAACCGGGACGAAATTCCATTTTTTGTCCCGCTTCAGTGCAGGTACCTCAACACCTCGTTTCAGGTTGTTGCTGCCTGCTACTTTCATAATGTCATCCAGCGGACGCTGGATTCCATCGTAAATACTTGTGATAAGGCCAGGTCCCAGTTCCACGGAAAGGGGAACTTCCATAGACTCTACCGGTTCTCCCGGGCGAAGTCCTGAAGTCTCCTCATATACCTGTATGGAAGCCTCATCTTCATGCATCTCAATAATCTCACCGATCAGACGCTGGCTGCTTACACGAACCACGTCATACATATTCGCATCTCGCATACCTTTGGCAATTACCAGCGGTCCTGCTACCTTCTTAATGGTCCCTCTGCTCATCTGAACCAATCACCTGCTTTCTCAGGGGATCTGCTGAAACTTTTTCAAAAAAGTTTCCCCCTTCTTATTCATATAAAGCGTTCAACATGCATCACGGAATATTTCCTGATGAATATCATTCATTGCTGAAAAGAATATCGGAGCCAACTGCCGTCTCCACAGATTTCTTTACATTTTCAATTCCTGCGCCTGTATTTCCGGCAATTCCCGGTATCTGAATGATCGCCGGCATCAGCGTTTCACTGTATTTACTGATCTCAGCGGAAAGCTGGGCTGCCAGCTGTTCCGTAATATAAATAACCGCATATTCACCGGCTGCCAGACGGTTTAGCTTCTCTTTTCCCTCTGCGGGATCTTCCACCGGAAAGGTATCAAGGCCAAGCGCCGCAAACCCGTAAATGCTGTTATAATCACCCAAAACCGCGATCTTATACATACATTTCCCTTGCCCTTTCCCGGATAAACTCTTCCGGAAGGCCGCTGCGCTTTCCGGTGAGAATGATCCGCACCGTCTTGATCTCATTCTCACGGGCGAGCACATAGGCTACCAGCGGTCCCAGTGAAAATGAATTGTACAGCTGAGGTCGGATAGTCTCCATGATCTGGTTGTCACACCATCTCTCAAAAGCGGAAGCCGATTCCGCCAGTGCCAGAGCTCCGTCCCCGTATTTCGTTTCTGCCAGATAACTCATGATCTGATCCATTCCGCTGACTGCAGCGTGGATCAGTCTTTCCTTATCCAGTGTGTCACATTCTGCCATAGCTTTTTTCATGAAGTCCGAACTTTTTCCTGTTTTGCAGGCACGGACTGCGATCCGGATATCTGCTACCGCAACTGTAGATTCCGCATACTGCCGGACGATCTCTTCTTTCGATCTCTCCCCGGCCGCTCTTATGGCATCCAGTGCCGCCCGGTCTACGATAATATCCGCAAGCTGTCCATCTCTTGTGTGCAAAAAGGTCTCATAGGCTTCTCTTGCCGCTTCCCGCATATCTTCCGGAAAACGGTCGTATTCTTTATCCTTCAGGAATTTCACCATATCCTCGCCGTCAATGGCACAGTCGCTGAAAAAAATATTCGGCGTTGTCCCATCCAGGATGCTGGCCTTCACAGCCGCTTTCAGGTTATGGAAAAGATCCTGATAAGAGAGAACGGAAAAAACAGATCGGTCCGCTACCAGCGAATCCATGATCTCCCAGATCTTTTCTCGCTCCCTGGAAAGAATGGCGTCCGCACCGGCTGCAGGATCACCGTTTCCCCAGCCCTTCTCTGTAAGGATCTGAAGGCACTGCTGCTCATCCTGACATGCCAGAAGCTGTTCGATCGCCGCCTGATTCAGAAGTCCGGTCTCCAGAACACGTATCCGCGCCACCGCATAGGCATAATCTTCACCAAACATATTTCACGCCCTCCTTTTTGCGATGGTGTTTTACGCAAACAAAATCTTTCTTACCTGATCCAGAAGTTCATCCCGTTTCTCTGCAAACATGGCATCAATGGAACAGTTTTCCTCAATGCCGCCGTATACCAGGATAAAACCTCCGTCTATATTTCTGGCTTCACCGGAAATCTCCAGTGTGCCGCCTTTTTTCTGTGCCAGGCCTTTAATCTCCTCACGGAAATTCGCCGGCATACGTTCCAGATCCTTCTTTGAAAAACAGATCTCTCCTTCTCTTGGAAGCAGATATTTCTCTGCCATACTCTTAAGGATCTCAAAATATTTTCCTTCATCCAGATTCTTCACACGGTCACAGGCATCCGCAATCACCTTCCCGATCAGCTCCTGCTTGGCTGCAAGAACTGCGGTACGTTTCTTCATATCTGCGGCGGAAGCTGTCCGCTCTTCATAGCTTTTCACCTTTGCCCTGGACTGTTCTTCCCTCTGCTGCCGAATCTTATCAGCTTTTTCTCCGGCTTCCCCGAGGATCTCCGCGGCTTTTTTCTCCGCGTCACTGATCATAACGGCTGCAGAAGCATCGGCTTCTTCAAGAATCTGGCTTACCATCTTCTCTAATCCTGTCATGATCTGCCCCTCCTGATGAATCAAACCTGAATTCCGCTGACTGCAAGAATAGAGATCAGAAGAGCCAGAATCGCATATGTCTCAACCATTGCCGGGAAAAGCATAGCTTTACCGAACTGCTCCGGCTTCTTGGCTACGATGCCGATGGAAGCTACGGAAGTTTTTCCCTGATGGATCGCGGAAAGAAGGCCTGCAATGGCGATCGGGAGACATGCCACAAAGATCATAAGTCCGGTTTCCAGAGAAATATCGGCAACACCGCCGCCCAGGATCCCGACCTTGGAAAGTGCAAGGAATGCTACCAGCAGTCCGTAAATACCCTGGGTACCAGGAAGAAGCTGAAGAAGCAGAACCTTGGCAAATTTGTCCGGATCTTCTGTTACAACACCTGCTGCTGCACGGCCGGCTGTACCAACGCCGATAGCGGAACCTATACCTGCAAGAGCTACGGAAATTGCTGCTCCCAATAATGCCCAAACGATACCACTCATAATATTAATCCTCCTTAATATCTACATATTTTGTATTTTCGCGGAAGGGGTGGAACTCTTTTCCTCCGCCCTCAAAGAATTTGCCGAAGAACTCTACGTACTGTAATCGGCAGGTGTGCACGTATGCACCCAGAAGATTGATCAGAAGGTTAAATGTATGACCAATCACAAATACAAGAATAAATACGATCCATCCAAAAATACTGTCTCCCAGCATACTGCCCATCTGGTTCATAACCGACGCAATAACACCGGTGGCAAGTCCCAGGGCCAGAAGTCTGGAATAGGAAAGGATATCACTGACCCATCCTGTGATGTTATAAAGGTCGTAAGCTCCAAGCGCCAGCCGGAGGAACGGATTCTTCTTATCTCTTCCTGACATGAAGAGAATTCCCACTGCTCCGATGATGGCCATCCATTTGCCCACCTGTATCACTGCGGGCGGAAGGTTCAAGTCCATCTGAGAAATAGAACGGAACATGCTGCTTGGGATAAAGATCAGGATCAGTCCCATAAGAAGCAGGAACCAGAGTACTACGTCACAGAAAAAGTCGAGATATTTTCTGTCACGTAACAGCATGTAGCCCTTAAGACCCATTCCCAGAAACATATGGATCAGGCCAAACAGCATGGAGAACACCAGAAGTCTCATTGGCTCATTTAACGGTGCAAACCATACCGGCTTCACCGTGACCGGCCTGTGCAGATATACCCTCGAAAATACATCGATAAAATCTCCGAAATATCCGCCAAACATCACGCCCCAGAACAAAGTGGACAATCCACAGTACATAAAAAGCCGGATGGATTTCTGCATTCCGCTCTCCATCCTGGGGAACTTCAGAAGTACTCCCAGACAGACTGCAAAGACGATCAGTCCATATGCTGCGTCTGACAACATCAGTCCGAAAAGAAATACATAGCAGGCTGTCATGATCATGGAAGGATCGATCTCTCCCTTTCCGGGAAGACCAAATGCTGCCAGAACTCCCTCTCCTGCTGCTCCGAATTTACCGTTCTGAAGGGCAACCGGAACATTTTCTCCCTCAGCATCTTCTGCTTCAAAAACAATATCGTACTTCTCCGTAAGCCGTTTCTCCATTGCAGGAACCTGTTTCTTCGGAAGATATCCTGTCACAAAAAAAGTGCTCTCCGACTGGCGGATCTGTCCTAATACCTCATATTTCTGTGCACGGATTCGGAAATAATCGGACAAAAGCTGAAGAGAGCTCTTCCTGTCGTGAAGAGCGCGTATCTGTTCCCGAATCTGTTCGGACTCTTCCTGAATGCGTACCACTTCATTCTTAAGGTTCTCCAGCTCCTGTGCCGGAACCTCTGATACCAGCTGTGCCGGTCTTGCAAATCCCTGCATCCGAAGCGCTTCTTCCAGTTCCTGTGCCTGTGCTTTCAGGCAGACAACCACAAGGCTCAGCTTACCGGCATCATTTGAGATTTCCCGGATGTTAAAGGCTTCAAGCTGCGGTGCGTCCGCTGCCAGCTGACTGTATACCTGATCCAGAGTTATATTTCCATCAATACTTCCCACAAGTACCGCTGCTTTCGCTGTACCGCCGAAGTTCATCGGAATATCCAGCTTCAGCCATGGAGCAAGAGCTGCTTCCTGCTGCTCGATCTTAACTGCTGCCGCATTGTTCTCTGTAAGCTTCTTCCGGTATCCCTGGATTTCTCTAGCTGTTCTCAGGATCTCTTCCTGATCCCGGATAGCTTCTTCCTCCTGCTTCCTTCCGATCAGCGGTTTCCCTGCCAGGGATGCCAGCATGGATTGCTTTTCCTTCGAAAATTCATCCAGTATTTCGATTGCCTGATCACAAAGGGATGCGTTTTTCTCAAAGATCAGCCGGGCATTCATAGTATCCATCGTTTTAAGCTCCGGATCCAATTCCGCTGCATCGATCTCCAATACTCCAAGTGACTGCAGTTCTTCCAATATGGCCTTACGGTTCTTTTTCATTGCGCAGATACTGATTCGCTGCATCTGCAATACTGCCATTTTCGCACTCCCCCTCTCAGAACAAACTGTCCATTACTGTCTGGATCGCCTGCTCGTGCTTCGACTCCGCTTTCTTTTTCAAAGCTGCAAGCTCTTCCTCCGCCTGTCCAACGACAGTGTTCTCTGTACTGTGTGCACGTTCTTCGGCTGCTTTCATATCAGATGCCGCCTGTTCGCCGGCGGCTGTTTCCGCCTTTCTGATAATATTCTCTGCCTCTTTCTCAGCTTCGCTGATGATACTCTGTGCACGGACGGATGCATCCTTTATCTTCTGCTGTGCTTTTGCCTCCGCCTCTTTCACTGCCTTGATCGTTTCCTGGATCATCTGATCACCGCCTCTCTGCATATCCAAATTGTACCACAATCGCTTTTTTAAAACAATGTTTATTATGCAATTTAACGATAAATTTATTTGTATTGTGTCAAAAAGTCGTCATATATGTTATATTTTTGCCATTTTTCGCACACTTTTTATTTGTTTATTCTATTCATATTTTTTATTTTTATTCAAAAAAGCCATCAGCCCGATGAAAATGTTTTTTACATCTTCATCGGGCTGATGGCTTTCAATTATGAACAGACGGTGAATGCGGACTAACCTATTCAACCGACCTACAGTGGCTATCTGTTCTATTTGTTAATTGTACAAGTAATTTGCAATGTCTTCGCTTTTGATATTCTCAGCATCGATCCATACCGGATCAAGTAAAACCTTCTTATCAATCTTTGTTTCCTTCTTCGGTGCAGTAGACTGAATAGCCGCCCACATGGTCTGATATCCCATCGCATAAGGATTCTGTGAAAGCACTCCCAGTTCTTCCCCTTTCTGGATCGCTTCCTGCTGTTTGCTGGTTGCATCTACGCCTACCATAGCAACTTTATTTTCTCCTGTGTCCTTATTTACCTCCAGAAACATTTCAGAAACCTCGGCATTGGTGCAGAAAACACCATCCAGTGCCGGATATTTATCCAGAACTTCCTTCATGGCTTCCTTCATATCATCAACCTGGTCAGAATATACGGTTTCCACCACTTTAATATCCGTATAATTTGCAATATTATCCAGAAATCCCTTTACACGTTCCTGAGCGCTCTGTGTTTTCTCCTGTGCGGAAAAAACAGCCACATTTCCCATTTTTCCAATGGCGCTGCCAAGCTTATATGCTGCATATTTGCCGATCTGTGTATTGTCTGTTCCACGGAAAGCTCTGACCAGCTTTGTATCACTGACATTGGAATCAAATGCGACCACCGGAATTCCGTTCTCTTTCGCTGCTTCCAGCTGTGCCTGACAGGAATCCATATCTCCGGCAGAAAGACACACTACAGATGGATTCTCAGCAATCACTGCATCAAGAGTATTGATCTGACTTTCTACGTCCTCTTCATCATCCGGACCCTCAAAGGTCATCGTGATCTGCTTGTCTTTTTTGAAACCATACGCTTCATTTACGTCCTTGACAGTAGCTTCCATTCCTTCTTTTACTTTATTCCAGAACTCGCCTTTTTTGCTTTTGCTGACAACAGCTATTCTGGCACCTTCTTCAATAGAAAGAGTGTCATCGATCTCAGGGATCAGCGGGCTTTTTTCTTCTTCCACTTCGGTTGCTTCAGGGGTTTCCTGGACGTCTGCTACAATCGGTGCAACAAGCTTTTCTACTTCTTCTTTCTGACAGCCTGTCAGCAGGGTTGCCACAGCCAACAAGGCTGCTGACGCTACTGCAGCTCTTTTCATTGTAATCTCCTCTTCCTCGCTGGTTACTGTTCTTTATCGTCTGCCTTGTCCGTCCACAGTAACTTATACTTTACAAAAATCTTACATTTGGTTACTTGCTTTTTACATTATACACTTTTTCGTATTTCCGTCCAGAGTTTTTACACTTTTTTCACAAAATCCAGAAACGCGCTTCCCTGTGGCTCTGTTTCAAACTTCATCATTTTTCCTGTTCTGGGGTGTTTAAATTCCAGACAATTGGAACAAAGTCCCAGTGATGTACCTTTTTCTCCCGAAGGATTATATTTCCGGTCTCCGAGAAGGGGCAGTCCCTCATGAGAAAGCTGCACACGGATCTGATGATGCCGACCTGTTTCCAGCCTGATCTTAAGAAGTGTCCGGGATTTTCCGTTTATCTCCTGCTGATCCAGAACTTTATAGTGAAGGATCGCTTTTTTTGCTCCCGGTGTATTGGCAGACACCACCTGAGACATGTTGGCTTTTCCATTTTTTTTCAGATAGTCTGTAAGAGTCCCTTCTGAGCTCTTTGCTTTTCCCTCTGTTACTGCCAGGTAATATTTTCCGGCGCCTCCTGCCATCATCTGTTTACTCAAATTTCCTGCTGCTTCGGATGTTTTCGCAAATACAAGAATGCCTTCTACCGGCTGATCAAGGCGATGTACTACTCCCAGATATGGGATCTTTCCCGGTGTTTTTTGTGCCAGATAATTTTTCAGAGCACTTTCCATATCCATTGTTCCTATTTTTGCTGCCTGCACCGGCATTCCTGCTGTTTTTCTGCACACAAGGATCTCTTTGTCTTCATATAAAATATTTTCTTCAATCTGATAATTCCACATATTTTCTCATCTTACTTCCTTTCTCACAGAAGTATAACTGATGATGTTTTTGATGGCAACTGATAAATATAACTGTCCGGAAAAATCTCTGATTGAAAATTTTGCTCTCTGCTCGGATCATATTATTTTATCCAGGGCTTTTCGGAACGGTTGTATACTTAATATATGCAATCTTATATACACAACGAGACGGTCATCACTTTTTTTACTTTTACAGTTTCCAAAAATGATGACCGTCTCAACACTCTTCGTTATTCAATTTTTCTTCCTCTTCGTTCTTTCGAATAAAGTTTTCTTGTTATACTTATTATACTTATCAATCGAAATCTTTGATTTTATATACTTTATAAAATAATTTCGATTCTCTTTATTCAATTTTGAAATTTTTCTTTTTCAGATTCTCTCTTCTTTTTTATTTCCTGCTCATAAACGACTGATATATGTAAGTATATCTCTTCGATTATTTAGAAAGTTTTATAGATCAGAAATCATTTTTTACGATGTTTGATTTCCTGTTTATCTGAAGAATTTCGGTGGTTATACTTTTTCCTGTTCACTAAACAATTCTGGACTTAACTTCTTAAATTCAAAACCATTTGTCATCTCTGTACTTTGCAATCTGCTGATTCAAATCGACCTATTGGGATTTTCTCCTCTGCAGTTCTTTAAAGTATCCTGGAAAAAAGTTCCTGCCCGATTCTTCTATTTTTAATATCCTCTCAGATATTCTTCTGATGCAAAGCTTCAATCCATATCCTAATGGTTCTGATATGCATTTCAAAGTATCGTTCTCATCTTCACGTTTGTTCTTGGAATCTCTTCTTTCCAACGAACCGGTGAGTTGAGGGTTTTACTCTTTCGGGAAATATTTCTTTACATATTTCCTGAAATCTTTGTATCAGGTGTGTGACAGTTGTTCAATATGAGTTACCGATTCTATATTACCTGAAATACTGATTTCCTTTTGTTTCTGATTTCTTAAAATATAAGTAAGATTTAAGAGGATCTTATTTATATTTCATAAAAGAAACTTCTGTTTTCTTAAGGTGTATCATATGTGATCTGTATCAGGTCTTTCTTGCAGGAAATCCGGTTCCTGTCACTCTCATATTGATGATGGTGTTTGTTTATGTTCCCACTGGAATCACCTTTTCCTTTCTTCATCCTTCATGTGCATCTATGCTATGAATTGAATGATTTTCTTTTTTGTTTTTCTCTTGTTGTTTTTGATGGTCTTATAATAACATCGTTGCGGGTATTTGTCAATACATTTTTGTGTTTTTATGCTATTATTTTTATTTATTTGTTTTATTAGGTGTTTATATTTTATAATTTGTTTGTGTTTTTTATTATTTTCTGTTAATTTATGCTATTGTGAAGTTGTGAAGGTAGGGTATGTCGCGAACGGACGGCCGTGAAGGACGGGCGGGGCGGGTGAGGCTTCGGAGGTCTAGTGCTTCTAAGGCTGCAGGGATTCTGCTAAAACCGCTGAAAAAATCCCAGAACTCGCTTACGCTCAAACAGCTGGGATTTTTCCAGCAACGCAGCCTCCCCGCGGCCTAAGAAGTACTACGACTCCTGCAGAGTCACCCGCCCCGCCCGTCCTTCCCGCCCTGACTTTCGAACATGGAAAATTAGTTAGAAAAGTTTCTGTGTGACTGTATTGGCACTGCAAACATTGCAATGTTTGTACTTTACAATGTTTGCAGGGGATTGAGATAAACTTTATTCGAAAGAACGAAGAAGAAGAAAAATTAAATAACGAAGAGTGTTGAGACGGTCATCATTTATTGAGCTTTTCTTGATATTTTTACCGGGGCTGGGGTTTGTCTCTGGGAATGTCAGCGTGAGGTGTCCTGTGGGGAGCAGGGGCTTCGGAGTGAGCCTTTGGTCATACTTGGCGGCTGAGGTGACCTGTGGAAAGGTATTCTGCGGATACAGGCCGCAGAATAAGGCCCATCTGTCTGAGCCAGGTACGCATCAGCGTACATGGCGAGTTATGGGCCGGACTTTTCACAGGTTGCCTCAGACGCTTAGTATGACCAGGCGAAACGACAGCCTCTGCTCCCCACAGGACACCTCACGCGTCCGCATCGTCATAAGTATCCACAACCCTAAAAACTCCCCACAACCACACCTCTAAAAGTAAAAAAGCAGACCGGCGACCTCGATCAAAACGGTCACCAGTCTGCAAAACAACACGGAAATTCTTAAATTACTATATTCCGCTCTGCAGCATATTCATGAACACACTTCCATCACCTTCACGCTCTATATGTGTTCAATCCCTGCATCTATTTACGATTATAATTGATCAGACAACCCTTAAGGATGATCTCTCTCTCATCATCTGTCAGCTCACCCAGAGTTACATCGAACTCCTTCAAAGAATCACCTTCAACAGTATATCCCTTGATCACGTCTGCCTTTTCCTCAACTGCCTTACGGATTCCCGGGAAGAACAGGTAATCACCGTTCTTGAACGGAAGATCTCCGGACGGGATCAGGAATGGAAGCATACCCCAGTTGATCAGATTGGAACGATATCTCTTGGTTGCATACTCATTGGCAATGTTTGCCCAGCCGCCAAGTACCTTCTGGCAGGATGCAGCCTGCTCTCTGGCAGAGCCATCGCCCGGTTTCACTGCAAAGATGGTGCTTCCTACACCAAGGTTTGTCTTGTCAACATCCGGGTAGGATTTATGGATGGTTTCCATAACCGGTTTCAGTTCCGGAACAGCCTCTGCCGGGCAGTTACCTGCCTGGATCGCCTTCTGTGCTGCCTGGATCTCTTTTGCACGGCCAACATAAGCCGGATCCTTTCTGGACAGTGTGAACTCTGCAAGTCCAAGCGGATTGGAACGGTAGGAAGATGTCTCGCCAGACGGGATCAGCTCGTCAGTGGTAGTAACCGGATCGTGGATCTCGGAAACAACCTTCAGGATCAGGTTGTCTGCAAGTGCAGCCATCTCCGGCCAGTCTTTGATATTCGGTCCAAACTGGATCTCTACGCTTGGATCTGCCACGCCCTTGCTATCAAATACACGGTTCTCGTAGATAGACTTATCGAAGTAGTATTTATGCTCGGAATAGCTTCCGTCAAACTCCTCTGCTGAGGTAAGGAATCCCTTGTTTGCTGCTGTAGCTGCAATGGAACGTGCATCCATAAGTGCAACCGAAGAGATCTGACCGTTCTGGATCTTGGAGCCTTCACGGTTCGGGAAGTTTCTGGTTGTATGACGGATACTGAATGCATTGTTTGCAGGTGTATCTCCGGCGCCGAAGCACGGTCCGCAGAATGCAGTTTTCACAACTGCGCCTGTTCCGATCAGTTCTGCAAGAACACCATTCTTAGCCAGTTCCATGTAGATTGGAGTACTTGCCGGGTATACACTTAAGGTGAAGGCATCATGGCCGATATTTTTGCCCTTGAGGATATCTGCTGCAGCGCAGATATTCTCGAATCCACCGCCTGCACAACCGGCAATGATTCCCTGCTCAACATAAAGCTTGCCATCAACTACCTTGTCTCTCAATGTGAACGGAATCTTTCCGTCAAGGCTTACCTGTGCTCTCTTCTCCACATCTGCAAGGATATCGTCAAGGTTTGCCTTCAGCTCATCGATGGTGTAGGTGTTACTTGGGTGGAACGGCATTGCGATCATTGGTTTGATCTCACTGAGGTCGATCTCTACACAGCCGTCATAGTATGCAACGTTGCCCGGTTTCAGTTCTTTGTAATCCTCCGGTCTTCCGTGGATCGCATAGAATTCCTCGATCTTCGCATCTGTCTGCCAGATGGAGGAAAGACATGTGGTTTCTGTTGTCATAACATCAACACCGATACGGAAATCTGCGCTTAAGCTGGCAACGCCTGGTCCAACGAACTCCATAACCTTATTCTTCACATAGCCGTTGGCAAAAACCTCGCCGATGATGGCAAGCGCAACATCCTGCGGTCCTACACCCGAACGTGGAGCACCTTTCAGATAAATAGCAACTACTCCTGGCATATTAATATCGTATGTCTGGCAGAGAAGCTGTTTTACAAGCTCCGGTCCGCCCTCTCCCATAGCCATAGTTCCAAGTGCTCCGTATCTTGTATGACTGTCGGAACCGAGGATCATCTTTCCGCCGCCTGCAAGCATTTCTCTTGCAAACTGATGGATAACTGCCTGATGAGGCGGTACATAAACTCCGCCGTACTTTTTGGCACAGGTGAGACCAAACATGTGGTCATCTTCATTGATGGTTCCGCCTACTGCACAAAGGGAGTTATGGCAGTTGGTCAGTACATATGGTACCGGGAACTTCTCAAGTCCTGAAGCTCTTGCAGTCTGGATGATTCCCACAAATGTGATATCATGGGAAGTCAGTTTATCGAATTTGATCTGAAGCTTCTCCATGTTATCGGATTTATTGTGAGCCTTGAGAATAGAATATGCGATGGTATTCTTAGCAGCCTCTTCTTTCGCTACAGGCAGATCAGCCTGGTTCTCGGGAATGATTTCCTTTCCGTTCTGAAGATAAACGCCGGTATCGTAAAGTTTCATTTCGGTTCCTCCAATCTGTAATGATTCTTTTTTTCATAATTTCGTTTATTATAGAGGATTTTTACACATTAGTCAATAAAAGTGAGCACGCCTGGTGCATTGTTTTGCGTACAAGCGTTATTGCCCTGTGCTTTACTTTCCCTGCAAAATCCGCTATACTGAAGACCATATCGGACGGATATTCATATTCTGCCGGCTGTGGCAGTTTCAATACGGAGGTACTGTTTATGTTTCGTTTATGGGGAAAAATATGGAAAGACAATCGCATGCTTCAGGACACCGTTGTCTGTGATGACAGCGATGATACCAGAACCCACAAGATCTTTCACGGACTTGAGGAAATCTGTTATCAGATGGATCTGGGAAATCCTATCTGGCTGGATGCCACAGTGCGGGATTTCAAAAAGCATGATAAGGCCCGCTTTTATCAGGATAATTTCATTGAACATATTGAATTCGACTACCTGGAGATCCAGGTGATCGAGGAAGACTGAGTAACATATAAAAGGACGCAGGAAAGCCACGAATGCTTATCCTGCGTTCTCTTTTTACTGTCACACAAAAAAACTCTCCGGCGGATACAGAGAATCGTATCTGCCGGAGAGTTTTTTTTGCATCCGGTTCCCTTATTCCGGAATATCTTTGTGTACATTTCTGTATTTTCTCAAATATACCGGGATATGTTTTTACTCTGCATTCATAAACTCCCGTATGATCTCCCGCATGATCTCTTCCTCCTCCGGAGAAAGCATCTTGCTGAAGTGACTTCCGGTAGCAGCCGTCTGACGGATACTTCTGGTGATCTTATCTACGATTTCTTCCTGCAGAACAGGATCCGGCTTTTCTGCGACCGGTACTTCCTCCACCCAGGTACGGACCTGTTCCACATAATCTGCAAGAGAAGCCATCACAAGCTCTTCCTTATAAGAAAAGTCCAATGCCTGACGAAGAAGAAGCAGTACTACCGGCACTGCCGCCCCTATATAAAGATAAAGCATAGACAATCCTTCCCTATATCCCAGTCTGCTGTTGAGAAAAACAGACATTCCAAGAAGAAATGTACAAAACAGTGACGGATACCACACAAATCGGTTCATCCGATGCCAGAGCCTGTCCCTTGATTTCCACAGGTTCAGCCATTTTTCTTTGAGATTCTGTAATCGCTGCGTATTTCGGATCATTCTTCGGTAGGTAAGGTTTGTTGCCAGCATCCCCAGACCGCCGATACATCCCATGGATGTCATGACGTAAAGCGGGATGTTCAGCTTCATGATCATCTCCAGCATAAGCCCTCCCTTTTTCACTGCCGCACAGTGCCTGAGCGTGCTTTTGTTCTTTAGCCGCACTGCTCATCGCCTTAGGAATATTATACTTCTATATAACTTAACTGGAAAGAATTTTCGTTCGTCAAATGCTGCCCCTGTTTTTGGTCTTTTTACATTTCCTGCAGTGCTTTGACTACATTTTCAAATTTCATGAAGTGAGAAGCTTTTACGAGGATGGTATCTCCAGGTTTCACATATGTGTTCAGGTTCTTAAGAAGGCTTTCCAGATCTTTTTCCCGGATGACTGTCAGGTCCGGATTGGTCTGAGATGCTTTTTCCGCGATATGGGCTGCAAGTGGTCCTACGCAGATGCATGCATCGATCCTGCACTGACCTGCATGAACGCCTACACCTTCATGAAGTGCAGCTTCATCCGTTCCAAGCTCACCCATATCGCCAAGGATAGCAACCTTTCTTCCAAGTCCGTCCTGAAGAACATCCAGGGAAGCCTTCATGGACATGGGATTTGCGTTGTAGCAGTCATCTACGATCATAAATTTATCGGTCTCGATCATATTGAATCTTCCGCTGACCGGTTCCAGGCTTTCGATGCCATTTTTGATCTGCTCTGCATTCAGTCCGTAAAGTCTGCCCACAGCTGCTGCTGCCAGTGCATTGGATACCATATGACGTCCCGGCATTGGAATATCTACATGAAATATCTGGAGCTCTCCGTTCTCTGCCATTTTTCCTTTCAGACAGATGTCACAGCTCATTCCCTTCAAGCCACGGCTTTCCACATTTTCACAGGTAACAGAAGCATTTTCTCCGTTTCCGAAAAATACCGGCTGCATGCTGTTGTATTCCTTTACTGTGGAGAGCTTATCATCATCACCGTTAAGTACGATATTTCTCTTCACATACTGAAAAATCTCTGTTTTTGCCTTCAGGACGCCGTCTCTGTCCCCAAGGTTTTCCAAATGGCAGGTTCCGATGTTTGTGATCACGCAGGTGTCCGGTTTTGCGATCTTTGCAAGACGGGTCATCTCACCGAAATCACTGATTCCCATTTCCAGAACTGCGATCTCATCTTCATCACGAAGGCGGAATACTGTCAGTGGAAGTCCCAGCTCATTGTTGAAATTCCCCTGGGTTTTCAGTGTACGGTATTTTTCCTTCAGCACAGAGGCGATCACCTCTTTTGTGCTGGTCTTTCCAACGCTTCCTGTGATTCCCACAACCGGAATATCAAGCTGCTCCAGATAAAACTCCGCAATGTCTTTTACTGCCTGAAGGGAGGAGCCTACCTGGATATACGGATGATCCGCCCCTTCAAGAGTTCTCTCGGATAAGGTCGCGAGTGCACCTGCTTCCATTACCTGCGGGATAAAACGGTGAGCATCCACACGCTCTCCTACTACCGGTACAAAAAGACCTCCTTTTTCCACCTTACGGCTGTCCGTTGTGATCGCAGTCACTTCCTCCTGAAGTTTTTCCTGCGGGCCGTGGTAAATACCATTGCAGACTTTTGTGATATTTTCCAATGTAAGATTTTTCATGAATAAAATCCTTTCTTTTGCCAGAAACTCCTCCTGTCAACAGGAGGAGTTACGGTCAGATATTTTATTTGCTGTATTTCTTAAAAGAAATGCGGATCAGTTCTTCACAGAGGTCCGGATAGTCGATTCCCAGGACCTTTGCTTCCTGAGGGATCAGACTGGTGGGTGTCATTCCCGGAAGTGTGTTTGCCTCCAGGCAGTACATATCACCGTTTTCTTTCATCATGAAGTCAAAACGTGCATAGCCCTCAATGCAGAGAGCCTTTGCGCCAGCTTCCGCATAATGCTGCATCTTCTCAGTCAGTTCCGGTGAGATCTCAGCCGGACAGGTTTCTACTGTGGAGCCTGCCTGATATTTGTTCTTGTAATCATAAAAGCCCTGCTTCGGTGCGATCTCGATGATCGGATAAGCCTTTCCGTCTACAACTGCAACGGAAAACTCACGGCCATTGATATACTCTTCAACAACTACCTCATCTTCATAAGAATAAGCACCATCAATGGCATCCTCATATTCTTTCTGGTTGTTTACAATATAAACACCTACGCTGGAACCACCGCAGCATGTTTTTACAACAACAGGAAATTCCATACCAAGATCATGGATGTTTCTTGTACAGTTTTCTTTCAGCATGGAAACGCCTTTCGGTGTCGGTACCTGATCCATGAGAAAGATCTTCTTGGTGAGGCCCTTATCCATAGCAAGGGCACTGCTTAAATATCCGGTTCCTGTGTAACGGATTCCCAGAAGATCGAAGGTTGCCTGAACCTTTCCATCCTCTCCGTTGGAACCGTGAAGTCCCATAAATACAATGTCTGCTGCCTGACACAATTCCAGTACATTCGGTCCGAAAAAGCTTCTTCTTGTGCGTTTGATCTCTTCGATATCATCATCGAAGCTTCTCATATACTCTGCCGCAGAATCTACCTCATAATCTTTATCTCCAAAGGGCTCATCCCAGTCCACCGGCTCCAGTCCACAGAAAATATCTACAAGAATGGCATTATGACCTTTTTTACGAAGTGCCTTGCAGACACCG
>NZ_JBDGAB010000011.1:34640-84794 GCF_040910705.1 Blautia sp. RTP21359st1_E11_RTP21359_211015 | reverse complement strand
GGCGAGTTCTGGCCCTGCCGCAATGCTTTTAGCCGTCTCACGGAGCCCTAGTAGTATCCCCCGACGGAGTCCCTGCCTGGAGCGATGCCACCTTCCTCTAGCGTCCCTCTATACATCCGCCTCACGAGTCCACAAGCCCTTCCCGGACCCGCTCCGTAAGACTGTCTCCACCCTTACGATACCAATCTTCCACAAAAGAGTCAAAAGAACTCACAGGCATCCTCCCCATAATGATCTGGATAAATGCGTTCTTCTCCAGCAAACGCAAAGTCTGAGGAATCTCCCCGTCACCATCCCCCAGATACTTCTTCTCCGGAGCACGGTAATTCGCATCCACCAGAAGCCCCACCGCCGAGATCCTGGACTTATACGCCGCCCAGGCCTCTACCGAAGGCACCTCCGCCTCAAGATACTCCTTACACGCATCAAAATAAGACGCCTCAATGGCACTGAGATCCTCCCTGGTCTTCTCATCGCCCGGACTGTAAAGAACCTCACGGATATGCTTTGTCACTATATAAGTAGCCTCATTATAATCCACATTGATCATTAGCGGACGCGCCGTAGGATCCACATTCAAGGCAAAATAAGTGTTCATCTCATCCGCATCCTCTGCCTCATATCTGGAATGGTCAAACAACACACTCAAAATCTTCATTGCAATCTCCGGATGCTCATACCCTTTACGCACAACTACATATTTATTATCTCGAAACGTAGAGTATACCTCCACAGTCCGCTTTACATCCGCAGTCAGATAATACGGTTCCCAGTCTGCCTCTTTATTCTTCCGATACTCATCCATAAGAGGATTATTCGGAGTCCACCAGAGCCCGAAAAACGCTCCGCATTTTCCATTCACCACAAGATCACGGATATTATTCTGTGCACGTAAAGCAAAATCCGAATCAAGTATTCCCTGCCTGTAAAGCTCTCTGAGATACCCCAGAGCCTCCTTTGTCTCCTCCGTCAGCGATCCATAGACAATTTCTCCATCTGCATTTTCAATCCACTGCTGCGGATATGCCCCGAACTTTTCAAACACAGAGTCCACCGAATAGCTGGTGCTGACCGTGCCCACAAGTCCCGGATCACAGACAAGTCCCACAGGATCTTCACCATCCTCTGCGCCCATCCGGTTTTCCTGAAACGCACGGATCACTGAAAAAGCCTCTTCCAGTGTCTTCGGTTCTTTCAGTCCCAGCTGCTCCATCCAGTCACGTCTCAGCCATAAAAGCTGCGCCCCATCATCAATGGCAGTCTCCGGAAGTGCATACAGTTTTCCGTCAAAAGTCCCAGATGCCAAAAGTTCCTCTCCATAGCTCTCATACATTTCCTTTATTTTATCGGAAGCGCAGCTTTTGTATACTTCCGTCAGATCCTCGATAAGATCATTTTCAACCAGTTCTTCCAGAGTTTCCCTGTCCGACACCAGAAAAATATCCGGAAGATTCCGATCTTTGACCAGGATGTTCAGGGCTTCGTCATACCGCTCCTCACTCTCCATAAAAACATTCTTATTCTGAATATTCAGTGTTTTTTTCAGATACCGGGTATATGCATTGTCCTCATAATTCTGCCCGTCCGGAAGATTAGAATTATTAGCCCCTTTCATCTGTCCCAGAGTATAAGTTACAAGCTCCGGATATTTCCCCAGAGGCGTGGTTTCTGCCTGTTCCCAGCTCTTACTGTTCTTTTCGGACAGAACATCTATATCTGTTTTTTCCATTTCTGCAGTTCCTAAAGAACACCCCGTCAAAAGTGCCAGGCTCAGTATCGTACTCAGAAATACCACTGTTTTTCCCAGACTAAGTCTCATCTTTTTTTACCTCTTTCGGGATCCTCATATCAACGCTTGTCCCCTCACCTACCTTGCTCAGGATCCGGATGGCATATTTTTCTCCATATAAAATGCACATACGGTCATTGACATTTTTAAGGCCATAGCCTTTTGCCTGATATGTGAGCAGCTTTTCTGCCTGCTCCTGCTCCATCCCTATTCCGTTATCTTCAACCCGGATCACTACATCTCCATTCTCTTCAAAGAAATAAAGTTTCAGAAGCTTTTCCCCTTCCTCCTTCACATCCAGGCCATGCTCCAGAGCATTCTCAACGATGGGCTGCAGGGCAAGCTTCGGAACCAACTCCTGCTGCACAGACGGATCGATATTCCACTCCACCTTAAAATCATTGTCATGCATGATCAGCTGGATTTCCAGATAAGCTTCGATATTCCGAATACAGGTTTCCACAGTCACCATATCTGCTCCCTTACTGAGCGCTGTCCGGTAAAATGTAGATAATGCCAGTGTCACACGGCTGATCTCCTTCTGACGGCTCTTAATCGCCATCCAGTTTATAATAGAAAGAGAATTATAAAGAAAATGGGGATTGATCTGGGCAGTCAACGCTTTCAGTTCAAATTCCTTCAGAGCGATCTTATTTTCATACACTTCTTCGATCAGTCGATTAATTTCATCCATCATATGGTGAAAGCTTCTCACCAGCTGTCCTACCTCATCTCCAGAATCACTGTAAACCGTAACTTCACGGCTTCCCTGGTTCACCTGTTCCATATTTCTGGTAAGCTGCTCAATCTTTCTGGTAAACAGCTTAGAAAACGTCATTCCAAGCACAATGATGATCACAACACAGAAGCCGATCAGTGGGATCTCACTGATCAATACTTTTGAAACCGAGCTCTCGATCACAGCCGGAGGTTTGTAAAAATAATAGGTCCATCTTGTTTCATGTCCGCTGCTGCTGACATAGGTATATTCTTCCCTCAGACGATCCAGCTTTTTTGCGGTTTCTTTCTGTGCTGAAATATCACTGGCCGCCAGATTTTCTCCATGATAGACGATATTTTGCTGATCATCCACCACAAAGCCTCCGGAATTCCGTTCAATAATATTAGCCAGAGGCTGGAATACTTTTCCGTAATCCAACAAAATACAGAGCACAGCCTCCCTGATCTTACCATCATATATTTCCCTGACTGCCGCGATCTGACGATTATCCCGGTCCACGATCCACTGAACCGTCACGGTATTATTTAATTTGTCACTCCACCATTCCCCATCAACCTCTGAAAGCGGAGCCAAGGTATATTCATGGCGCACGGGAATGCTTTCTGCAAAAAGATGTATCCCCAGAATTGCTTCGTGGTAGGATTTCGGCACCGTCAACAGCGGATCCACAACTTCCGTATACTGTTCATATGCAGTATAACGATCCATATCTTTGTTGAAGATCACCTCCTGGATTTCAGGAGAATAGGTAAGATAATTCAAAAGGCTGGCATAAATTTCGATCTGCCCGTCAATGTTTTCTCTGGTCTGCTCCAAAATGGAGTACATATCCTCCATCTCATTTTTCCGTACAAGACTACTCATACGACTGTGACTATACAGTGCCAACACAGTCATCGGCACCAGGGATACCACCACAAGAAGATTTGTCAGCTTGTACCGGTATTTCATATTATTATACTTCTTCAGAAGACTCTTCATCCTCATTGTTTCCTTTCCGATAGGACTCCGGGCTGCTTCCGTAATATTCCCGGAAGCTCCGGCAGAAATACGAAGAATTGGCAAATCCTACCTGCTCGCTGACCATGGCTACTTTCATGTTGGTAGTTCGTAGAAGCTCCTTGGCCTTTTCCATGCGGAACACACGGATAAAACGATTCAGGTTCATCCCCGTCTCCTTCTTGAAAATAAAGCTGAGATAGCCGGAAGAAAGATATACTTTTTCTGCCAATGTTTCCAGATTCAGATCTTCCGCATAGTGATTGTAAATATAATTTTTGACTGCTGCCACCTCATCTCTGGATTCGCTCATGGAACGGTCCAGGAACTCCTCGTACTGGCGGATATTTTTTTCTGTAACCTCAATGATCTCCTGAATGGTAGAACAGCCATACAGATGATCCACCTCCAGATCCAGCCTGTGCTCTCCGGCAAAACGATTCTCCTGAAACAGCTCCCTTATCACATTGGAAAAAACAAATTTCACATACATGGCCGAAAACTGGGTATTGGACTGATATTTGGATGCCAGGCTGCGGAAATGGCTCCACAGCTGCTTCACATCCTTTCTGGAAATATCTTCTGAGATTTTTTCCATAAGCCTGGAATCCTGCTCCTCTTCTCCGGTATTTTTTTCCTCGTCCTCCTCGCTGGTGTAGACATGAATATCCGGATGATAAAATTTTTCTTCCATCTGCTGCTCCAGCTGTTCCATGATTTCCGGCAGTTCCTGATATCCGTCAAAACGCCGGCTTACAGCCAGATGAAAGCGAACAGGATGAAGGCGCTTCAGAAGATTATAGACATTTTTTGCCACAAGGACATAATCACAGTACACATCCTTAAAAAGAAGCAAAGACTGACGGCCATTAAGATTCAAATAGAAGAAAGAACGGCGAAGCTCTTCCCGGATCTCAAGGGGAACCTCATCACTGGCAGAATCAAAAAAAGCTTCATCCGATTCAATAAGAATTGCACAGTGCCACTGCTCCCAGACAGAAAAATCCACAATTCCTTCCGCTTCCTTCAGACGCTCCTGATCTCCGGAATAAATGTAGCCCAACAGAAAATACTGCTGAAGAAAGCTCTTTTCTTTTATGGACTGCTGCTCTTTATTTTTCCGGGATGCGATCTCCTTCTGGATCTTCTGTATGGTGTCATGAAAGCGGTCCGGATCCACCGGTTTCAGTACATAATCCGTCACACCATAGCGGATCGCCTCCTGAGCAAAAGCAAAATCTCCATAACCTCTGAAAATGATAATTTCCAGATCCGGATATTCCTCTCTTGCTTTTTTTGAAAGCTCCAGACCATCCATATGCGGCATTTTGATATCTGTCAGCATCAGATCCACCGGATGCTTTCTCAGCTCATTTAATGCCAGCTTGCCATTAGCCGCCTCATAAATCTCCCACTCTCCCTCCTCCATAGACAGAAGAAAGCGGATTCCGTCACGTTCCAGTTTTTCATCATCTACCACCAAAACTCTGTACATTCCTCACCTCGCCAAATATGGCCTGATCCACGTAAAAGCACGCAGAGCAGGCCGTTTTTCTTTCATTTTAACATTATTCAACTAATTTGTCAGCCCTTAACAGCTCCTGCAACCACACCTTCAATGATATATTTCTGGCATGCAAGATAGAAGGCAATGATCGGAATGATGGAAAGAACAAGAACGCCCATCATCGCTCCCATATCAATGGTTCCGTAACCGCCCTTCAGATACTGGATGGCAATGGAAATGGTTTTATATTTCTTGATATCAAGTACCAGATATGGAAGAAGATAATCATTCCAGATCCACATGGTTTCCAGGATCGCTACAGTTACACAGGTCGGTTTCATAACCGGAAGAACCACTTTAAAAAATGTCTGGATCGGGGTACAGCCATCGATCATGGCAGCTTCCTCGATCTCGATCGGAATGGATTTTACAAAACCGCTGAACATAAATACCGCAAGTCCTGCTCCATATCCAAGATAAATGATGATCAGTCCCCACGGAGTATTCAGTTTCAGGATGTTTGCAATCTTGGAAAGAGTAAACATTACCATCTGGAATGGTACGACCATGGAAAACAGGCACAGCATGTACATGGTTTTTGTCAGCGTGTTGGTAACACGGTTGATATACCAGGCACACATGGAGGTACAGAGCAGAATTACCGCAACAGAAAATACTGTGATAAATAATGTCCATCCAAATGCCTGGAAAAATCCGGTTTTTGCTAGACCATTTACATAGTTTTCCAGACCTACGAACATTTTATCCGTTGGGATCGCAAAGGGATAACGACTGATGTATGCTTTTTTCTTAAAAGAATTAATCAAAACCAGAAGGATCGGGAAAATATAAGCAACAGATACCACACTCAGGATCGCAGTCCACAGACCGCTGAATTTTACTTTTTTATTCATTACTGCTGTACCTCCTTACTTCTTGTGAGACGATTCTGGATCATGGCAATTGCTCCAACCAGGATAAAGAAGATCACGGCCTTCGCCTGTCCTACACCTTCCCATCCGGTACGTCCATAGAAGGTATTGTAAATATTCAGTGCAAGCATTTCTGACATATTGGAAGGCTCACCATTTGTAAGAGCAAGGTTCTGGTCAAAAAGCTTGAAGGAGTTGGTAAGTGTCAGGAAAGTACAGATGGTGATGGACGGCATGACCATAGGAATGATCACATGCTTCAGAAGCTGTCCTTTGTTCGCACCATCGATCTGTGCAGCCTCGATCAGTTCACCCGGGATATTCTGGATACCTGCAATGTAAATGATCATCATATATCCGATCTGCTGCCAGCACATCAGGATCACAAGACCCCAGAATCCGTAAACAGAAGAATATGTAAGTGTTTTATTGATCTGAAGAAGCAGACCGTTTAACAGAAGCTGCCATACATAACCAAGGATGATTCCACCGATCAGGTTTGGCATAAAAAATACAGTACGGAATATATTGGTTCCTTTGATCTTCTTGGTCAGAAGCAACGCAACTGCAAAACCGATCACATTGATCAGAACTACTGATACAACCGTAAATGCGGTGGTGTACCATAATGCATGTCCAAAGGTTCCATCCTCAGTAAAAATCTTCACATAGTTCTGTAATCCCACGAATTTTGCATCCGTTACTGTGGTAAATTTACAGAAGGAAAGATATACGCCCATGATAAAGGGAACGATAAATCCAATGGTAAATGCCAGCAGGGTAGGCAGGACAAAAACCGGAAAATACTTTTTCATCATCTTATTCTGCATGTTTTCTCTTCCTTTCTCCTGAGGATGCATCCTTCCCTACTTTACACATCCTCTCTTCATTAAAAGAGGCAGGCGGAAACCGCCCACCCCTTCGTGATCACGTTTCAGTTATACCTTATCAGCCTTCATTTGCTGCTTTGTACTCTTTTGCCCATCCGTCAACAAATGCAGTTTTCACAGCATCCCACTCGCCGGTACCCTGTGCATACTCAAGCATTGCACTGCCGACCTGGTTTTTCCACTCTTCAGAAGGCATGGTTGTAAAGTTCCATGAAACCGGAGTTTTACCAGCTTTTACATATTCGTCGGCTGCTTTTACAAGCGGATTTGCAGACTCATAATTCTCATCAAAGGTCTTGAATGGTGTTGTAAATCCCATTTCCTGGCTTATAGATTCTCTTCCTTCATCACTTGTGATAACCCAGCTGAGGAAATCAAGAGTTGCCTGGATATCCTTCTCATCTGCTTTTTTGTTTACGCACCAGTAGTTCTCACTGCCTGTGCAAAGTCCCTGGTCCTCTTCACCATCTACACCAATATAGATTGGAAGCATTCCCATATCCTCGTCTGCTACTTCGTTATCTTTGATGTTATCATAAGCCCAGGTTCCATTCTGATAGAACACAGCCTCTCCAAGACCAAATTCAGCATTTGCATCATCGATAGTCTTGCTGGAAAGAAGGCTTGGCTCACAGGTAGAATCTGTGATATAAAGGTCAAACAGGTTCTTGAAGTTGTCAAGATAGGTCCCTTTGATCGCATCTGTGGATGTGATTCCGTCTTCTTTGTACTCATAATAGATTGGAAGGTTTGCAAGGTGTGTCTTGAAGCGCCAGTCACTGGAAGAATCAAAGCCTGCGGAAGTAAATGCACCGTCAACTCCAAGGTCATCTTTCTTAGCCTGGATATCATCTGCAACCTTCTTTAATGTCTCAAAATTGTTGATCTCATCTGCAGACTTGATCACAGCGCCATCCATCTCACAGTATTTCTTAAGAAGCGCTTTGTTGTAAATAATTCCATATGTTTCAATTACATAGGCGATACCGTCAACTGCACCGCTGTCCTCCTTCAGTACGAAATCGTCACTCTCCACATTTTTATAAACATCGCTGTCTTTCAGGTCATAGCAATAATCCTTCCAGGATGCAAGTCCAACTGGTCCGTTAACCTGGAACAGTGTCGGAACCTCATCCTTGGCCATCTCTGATTTCAGAGTAGACTCATAAGTTCCGGAAGCAGCTGTAACAACGGTAACCGGTACACCAGTCTCATCGGTGTATTTCTTTGCCAGGTCTGACCACT
This sequence comes from Blautia sp. RTP21359st1_E11_RTP21359_211015, assembly GCF_040910705.1. Lineage (NCBI taxonomy): Bacteria > Bacillati > Bacillota > Clostridia > Lachnospirales > Lachnospiraceae > Blautia > Blautia sp. RTP21359st1_E11_RTP21359_211015. The sequence goes on along the minus strand of NZ_JBDGAB010000011.1, from coordinate 76,690 downwards.
GATCTGCCTGCTCCGGTTTAAAATTCAGATAATAAACAGAGCCTTCACTGTCATCCCCCTTTGCCATAGCCGGAACTGCCGGGATCATAGTAGCTGCCATCAAAGCTGCAAGACCAAATGCTGTTGCTTTTTTCATTCTCATAATCGTACCTCTCCTTTACCTTATATGATATTCAATTTGTTTCGCGGATATGCTTAAAACGTCCATTTCGCATATTCCTGACCGATAAGCTTCAAATCAGCTTCTCGATTAACTTGATATTATTGTAAATCGAAGAGGTCATTTTCACTATATAAAAAAATCAAGAAACATGTTGATTTTTTTATATAGTAAAAATATTGATATTTTATCATGAAAAAAGAAGCCGGAACAGGCTTACTCCCATTCCGGCTTCTTTCATATATTATTTTCGATTCATCATGCTTTATTGACAGATCCGAAAAGCTCCATTTTCTCTTTAACAGTAGCTTTGATCGCTTCTGCTCCAGGTGCAAGAAGCTTACGTGGGTCATATCCTTTACCCTGCTGATCTTTACCCTCTTCAATGTATTTACGTGTAGCTTCAGCAAATGCAAGCTGGCACTCTGTATTTACATTGATCTTGGAAACGCCAAGGCTGATCGCTTTCTTGATCATGTCTGCCGGGATACCTGTACCACCGTGAAGAACAAGCGGCATATCTCCTGTCAGTTTCTGAATAGCATCCAGAGTCTCAAAGCTTAAGCCCTGCCAGTTAGCCGGATATTTTCCGTGAATGTTACCGATACCAGCTGCAAGGAAGTTGATTCCGAGATCTGCAACTCTCTTGCACTCCTCAGGATCAGCGCACTCGCCCATACCAACAACACCATCTTCCTCGCCACCGATGGAACCAACCTCTGCCTCAAGAGACATGTTGTGCTCAGCAACGATCTTAACCAGCTCTTTAGTCTTAGCTACGTTCTCATCGATCGGATAATGAGATCCGTCGAACATAATGGAAGAGAAACCAGCCTCAACACATTTCAGGCATCCATCATAGCTGCCGTGGTCAAGATGAAGAGCAACCGGAACAGTGATGTTCAGCTCTTCCATCATACCGTTAACCATACCTACAACAGTCTTATAACCTGTCATGTATTTACCGGCACCCTCGGAAACACCAAGGATTACAGGAGAGTTGAGCTCCTGAGCTGTCTGAAGGATAGCTTTTGTCCACTCAAGGTTGTTGATGTTGAACTGACCAACTGCATAATGGCCTGCTTTTGCTTTTTTCAGCATTTCTGTTGCGTTTACTAACATGATAAAATCCTCCTAACCTGTATTAGGATACGGAAAAACCGTGTCCTTTATATCCAACCGTACTCATAATAGCAGATTTCCTTTGGTAAGTCCAGTATTTTACCAAAAATGCTGATGCTGTGGGAATTATTATTTTTTTTGAGAAAAAGCTTGCAATTTTATCAAATGTTATATATAATACATTTGTTGTTCACGGATGGATTCCCGAGTGGCCAAAGGGGGCAGACTGTAAATCTGTTGGCACCGCCTTCGAAGGTTCGAATCCTTCTCCATCCAGCGAATTTAGCTCTTACATCTTTGCGATGTAGGAGCTATTTTTTTTGTGCAAAAAGAAAACCGCAAAGGGGCCGCAAAGCCGCGGCCCCTTTGCACACCCCTCGGGCTTTTTTAAGGAGTTCTTGGTTGTGGATGAGGGGAGGGTGTTGACTTGTGTCTGTATGCTTGGGTATTGGATGTGGGACGCTGTGCCGATCTGGTTCCTGTATGCTTCGGTGTTGGATGCGGGATGCTGTGCCGATTTATTTTTTGGGGGATACGGCCGGCTGCTTTATTGGTTATGGATTGTTTTGAGGCCGTTTTCTGTATGCTTCGGTGTTGGATGCGGAACACTGTGCCGATCTGGTTCCTGTATTCTTCGGTGTTGGACGTGGAACGTTGTGCCGATTTATTTTTATATATTGTGTTTTTTGGGCACTGGGCAGAATGTACATTCGCTTCTATTGTCTGCTCTCTGCGGTTGAATTTTCAGCCGGGGATGTGGCAGCGGTATGGGCTGCTGCGGAGGAGGTGTGATACTGCTTAGGCTGCGGGGATCGGCGTTATTGAGACAGGGGCTGCTGTCTGAGCCAGAGGCGAGTTCTGCCCCTGTCTCAATGTTTTTAGCCGATTTCCGGAGCCTTAGCAGTATCCGCCGACGGAGCCCTGCCCGTACCGCTGCCACATCCCCGGCGTACGGTTCATTCAATCCACCACACAAAGAAAAAGACGGCCACCCCCCAAAAAGCGAGACAGCCGTCCTTTCCTCACACATCATACATAGGAAATCGAAACACCGAAAAAAATCTATTTGTTAACTCTGTTAACCGTATTACCATCCAGAAAAGCCTTGATATTATCAACCGTAATATCCATGATCCTCTGTCTGGAAGCCTGAGCAGCCCAGGAGATATGCGGAGTGATGATGCAGTTTTTAGCCTTGAGAAGCGGATTATCCCCCTTGATCGGCTCAGTAGAAACAACATCAAGACCAGCAGCATAAACCTTCCCACTATTCAGAGCATCTGCCAGATCCTGCTCAACAACAAGCTGACCACGGCTGTTGTTGATAAGGATAACTCTATCCTGCTTCCTTTGTTTGCAAGAACGATAACATCTCCCGGCTGAGCCATATCCAGTGCTTTATGGAACAGAAGGTTATCTCCTGCCGGTGCATTTACTGTAAATGCAGTTCCCAGAAGTCTTGCCTTCGGGTTCAGCGGGAAAATACTGGAATCTACGGCAGCGATCTTTCCACAGTTATCATCAATATTTGCAACTGGAATTCCACGGAAGGCTTCTACTAATTCTTTTGACGGTCTTTCAAAATTTCGTCTGATCCTACATCCTAATGCCATATGAAAACCTCTCTTCTTTTGATATACAAGCTTACTATTGAATAACGAATAATTTCTCTGTATAATATAAATAATTTTTATATTATCAAAGCTTAAACCATCCTATAGACAACACCAAAGAAAAGGAGCTGTTCATATGAATCTTGCTGAAATCGAAACCTTTCTCACCATTGTAAATACCAAGAGCATCACCCGTACAGCGGATCTTCTTTTTCTTTCCCAGCCTACTGTCAGCCACCGGCTCACATCTCTGGAGAACGAACTGGGTTTTCCCCTTGTGATCCGTCAGAAAGGCCACAAGCAGGTGGAACTGACTGCCAAGGGAACAGATTTTATCATCCTTGCGGAACGCTGGATGTCTCTCTGGAAGGAAACTATGGAGTTGCAGCGCAATCAGGATTCCCTGCTACTTACCATCGGCTGTACAGACAGCCTGAACGTAGCTGTTTTCGCACCACTGTATGACAGGATCTTAAATGAACAGACCAAGCTGGACCTGAACATCGAGTCCCATCACTCTTCAGAGCTCTACGGTCTTCTTGGAGAACACAGCATTGATATCGGATTTGTCTACCACAAATTGCATTACAAGAATATCATAACAGAGAAAATCTTCGAAGAAAAACTTTATCTGATACAATCGGATCAGCCAGTGATTCCGGCTCCGGCAATACATACCGATGAGCTGGATCCATCCCTGGAGCTGTTTTTAAGTTGGGATGACAATTATCAGATCTGGCATGACCGCTGGCTTTCCTCCGCTTCCAGGCCTCACATTGCGGCAGATACCATCACACTTTTGGACCGTCTCTGGAAAAAACCGGGGAACTGGATGGTCGCACCACAGTCTGTGATCCTGGAGCTTTCCCATTACCGGCCTCTTTTTATCAGTGAACTGAAAAACACACCGCCAAACCGTGTCTGCTATAAGATCAAGCATAAATATCCAAAGTCCACTAGCAAACGTGCCGTGGAATTCTTCGAAAATGCACTGGAAGACTTTCTTGCAGAATCCACTCCGTCCTTCCCGATCGGCCAGGTATGGGAACGACAGAAATAAAAAAAACGGTAAGCACAAGTCCGTCAGGAAGATTTTCTGCTTTACCGTTTCTTCTTATTATATTATTTATACCAGGATTTTTGATCCACCGCTTTCCACCAAAAAAGCGGTGGGTATTTTTTATCTGATCATTTGTTTTTCAGCTCTTCCACTGCTTTTTTGATCCTTGCACATGCTTCCTGAAGATCCTATTTGTCACAAAAATTGTCATAAAAGAGCCACGCCCGATAAAGGGAATGGCTCTGATTATTACATTACATTTTCAAGCTTTTTTATTTCATTCTGTACTCTTGCAGCATCTACGTGATTGTATATGTTCATTGTAATGCTTATGTCACTATGTCCCATGATCATTTGTAAAACTTTGATATCTAGGCCAGCTTCTGCACATCTGGTGCAAAACGTATGACTCAGCATATGTGGATGTGTCAAGTATAGGACAAAAAAATTTTATTTTTTTCTGCCGAAGACTATCTGACGTTTCCATCAGGTAGTCCCAGCACCTTTATTATCTTCTGATAAGTCATTCTTGTCCTGCTCAAGTTATCTCTGTTCTGAAAAAATATCGTCAAAATTCCATTCGATTTCAATTTCATCCTGAATCAGAGAAACAGCAGCACCCATCACTGCAATCAGCCACACTCTCCAGTTCATACAGGTAAGACACGAAAGAATACAGATAAAATTCAGATAACCTCCTACAAAGTTATCAATCATACGGATTCCCATTCCTTCCAGCGTATGAAGGCCAGTAGTAATGGAATTGAGAATCGTGCCTTTATTCATATTCTGGAAATATCCTAAAGATACACGTTTCAGTGCATCTCCTACTGCAAGTCTGTCTCTGGCAATCAATTCATAACTGATCGACTCCTGAAATCTTGCTCTCAGATAATCAAACAGAAAGCGCAGAAAAATGAAGAACAGCAGAATCACGATACTTTTCCCAATCCAAACCGTTGAGACAGCTTTTCCCTGTCCTTCGCATTCTACAAGCTTCCCGATCATATATGCAGCCCATATGACCGGCATTGCCGCAAACCAGCCTGAAAAAAAGGAAAAAATAAAACCGATATACAGATTCTTTTTACAGTGCCAAACATGATTCTTCACCTTCTTTCTGGCTTCCTACTGCCCAGTGCCTTACTCCCACATGAGCCTGCCACATTCGCTGATAAAGCGGACAGTTCTGAATCAGCTCTTCCTGGGTTCCTGCTCCTTCTATACAGCCATTTTTCAAAACAACGATTTTGTCTGCATCTGTGATTGTGGAAAGTCTATGTGCAATAACCAGCAATGTCTTGCCTTTTGTCAGTTCTTCAATACTCTTCTGAATCTTGTTCTCATTTTCCGGATCCGTAAATGCAGTCGCTTCGTCAAGGATGACGATCGGTGCATTTTTCAGAGAGCTCCATTTGTTTTCCGTAAATATAGCAGTTCCAACCGGAACATCAAGAAGATTTCCTGAAAAGTCATCAGGAACATATGATAAAACTTTTCGTGCTATATCATTATCATCCGTGCCACTCCAAAATAGCTTAATATACAGTTTGCTGAAAATATTTCTTTGCGTAAGAACATCGTCATATATATTTTTTGATGTTTCATAAGCATTTTGTATTTTGTCTGCCATATTACCCTCCAAATTTAATTTTAATTCTAAAAGCTTAAAACTATCGTTCTCTAATCTTCCTGACATTACGATTCATGAGGTGTCTTCCAATATGTCTATAAGCAAATGCTTTAAAGGCTGAAATTTCTTGATGATGTTCCTTCAACAGTTCATCTGGACAATCATAAACACCAAAATCCTGATTGATTCCCTCGCTCTGAATATAAGTATTGTTCCTATCAAACTCAATAATGAGATTTCTGAAATCCTTGACTGCTACTCCATAACCGCAAAATGCACCTGTACATTCCGAATTTTGTTCCTGTAACTTCTTTATGTAGGTTTTATCCAAAATGAAAGCTTCCAGTTCGTACCACTGATTTTCGAAATTAATTTCTACCCAGCTATGGAAAATACTTTTTGGAGCATTACGGTAAACAAACCCGGTCATAGCCCCTTTCTGCAATCTTTTATCAATCGTAAAACCATGTACTCTGCATGGAATATTGCAGGCACGTAAAAGTGCCATAAATAAAGTTCCTTTTGTATTACATTGTCCATAACCATCTGCAAGTACTTTTGAAGCTGAAATTCCGTCATCAATATTATATCCAAATAAAACATCATCTCTTACATAGTTGTAGATTGCCTTAATCCTTTCAAATTCACCCATTTCCTTCCATTTCATATTTTGAATAAGTTTTTGAATTGCCGGATTAGAAAAATCAACCATTCGTGTTTCCCTAAGATACTTATCTTTCATTTCCTATCGCCTTTCCCATAGGTTTTCTCACAACACAATGCATTCGCATACCTTTACGAATTTCAAATTTTTCTACTTTTAATCCTGCTTTTTTGCAACATTTTATGACCACATCTCTTGTTGGCACTTGGACATCTCCATGTCCGCATATATTTGCCAACGGCATTTCCAATGTATTCATTAGCCATACCAATACTTTATTGTCACTGGTCACATCTCTCAGTATCAATCTTCCATTTGGGCGAAGACATCTTTTCACACTGTCAAAAAATGCCTGTGGATCCGGATAATGATGGAAGCTCATAGAACAAATAATTGCATCAAATGAATCCTTTTCAAAAGGAAAGTTCTCACAGTCTCCTACAACAAATGTTGTATTTGGTATATTTTTCTTTTTTGCCTGTTCAATCATTGCCGGAGTCAGATCCAGTCCTGTATAATACCGGTCTGGATGTTTTTCTGCTAATAAAGAAATCATCGGAGCAGGCCCACAGCCTGCATCTAATAAATCTCTAAATGGCTCCTTCTCTAATTCTTCCAGAATATCCGGATAATCTTTCTTGCACATTTCGTAAATGCCAGCATGGTTACTTTCATATCTTCCTGCTGCTTTTGTAAACTCTTTAATTGACAATTTTTTATATTCTTCATTTTTCATGCTTTTTTCTCCAATCACTGTACCTTTTTCGCCTTGCATCCGCATTTCTTCATTTTTTTCATATAAGCATAAAACTGCTTATGCAATTCCCTCATTTCATCTGGTGCCTTCATAGCATGTTGATACATAAATTTATCTCCAAAACTGCTTCCAAATGTAACTGCCAGCATAATCGTCAGAAATGACAATGGTAAAAAGCGAAAAATATTCATTTTCCATGGTGACAGTTTACCCTTTTGTTTTCGCCAAAAATTAAAATTTCTTTTCAGCCTTTCTGCTGTTTTCCTCATGATTTTCCATTCTTTTCCCACTTTCTCCGGATCGTCTGATTCATAATACGCATCTGCAATCGGTACCACCATAGCAAGATGACAAAGCTGCCATAGATGCATATCCGTTACTTTCTGGTATGGTATATGAGCATGCCTCAATATCTCTGAAAACTGCTTAGTTCTTTCGGATTTATTTCCTGATATTTCTGCAAATGTTGTTGGCTGAATCAACCTTGGAGTAAGTGCTGCATCAAGGATACCATCATCATTTATACTTCCGCCTGCTCCTGGAAAAGCCGGTAATATTCTTCCTTTTCCGACAATGTCTTCCCATTTATTGTAACTGTCCAGTGAATTTATCATTGTAACAATCGTATTACTTTTATTATTTTTCAATTCAGTAAGTGCTTCATACAGCTGGTTTTCCCGGACAGTAAGCAAGACAAAATCATAAATATCATCGTTTGGTAGTTCTCCAAGAATCCTAATCTCTGCCTTTATTACTTCCTGATTTTTCTTATATTTCAATCCATTATTTCTTAAAGCCTCAAGTCTTTTACCTCTGGCATAAATATTTGTATCATAACCGGCTTCTGCAAATAAAGCCGCATACAAGGATCCAATCACACCAGCACCATAAATCAATATTCTCATAAGAATCTTTCCTCTCCTCTTACCCCAGTGCCACATCCAAGATCATCATCAAACTAAATCCAAGTGCAAAGAAAAGCGTACCGATATTCGAGTGCTGTCCCTGAGACATTTCCGGAATTAGTTCTTCAACCACGACATATAACATAGCTCCTGCTGCAAAGCTGAGTAAATATGGTAATGCCGGGATTACCAGCTGTGCGACAAGAATCGTCATTACTGCTCCAATCGGTTCAACGACTCCTGAAAGTACACCTCCCAGAAATGCCTTTCTCTTACTTTCACCCTCTGCCCTAAGCGGCATGGATATAATCGCTCCTTCTGGAAAATTCTGGATAGCAATTCCAAGTGATAAAGCAAGTGCACCTGTTGCTGTAATCTGTGCATTTTCAGCAAGAAATCCTGCATACATTACACCAACTGCCATACCTTCAGGGATATTATGTAATGTAACTGCCAACACCATCATCGTAGTACGGCCAAGTTTGCTTTTCGGTCCCTCTGTCTGATCACTTCCAACATGAAGATGTGGAATCAAATGATCAAGTGCGAGTAAAAACAATATACCAATCCAGAACCCAACAACTGCCGGAACAAACGATAAAGTTCCCATATTCTCAGATTGTTCAATTGCCGGAATCAGAAGACTCCAGATTGAAGCAGCAACCATTATACCTGCTGCAAACCCTGCAAGTGCACGTTGCAGTAACTTGCTAAGTGTTTTTCTCATAAAAAACACGCATGCTGCACCTAGCGTTGTTCCAACAAATGGAATCAGTATACCTTCAAAAACATTCATTAGCATTATGTATTCCTTTCTGTATAGTCAAAAGTACTTTCACATCGTTCTGTTGTTAGCTTTAACTAACTATCATATATAAAAGAAACCGTGCAAAAAGCAAACTGTAATTTCACACGGTTTTCCTTATGTTTAAGTATATCACTTACGAAATCATATAACAATATAATTCTTTTAACAATTTACAAGAGAAAGATCATCCATGTATGCACGATCTACAAAAATCTCAGATGCTGTGCGAAGTCCCTTGCTCTCAGCGATATCACCAAGAACTGCTCCTGCACAGTAATAAACGATCAGATCTTTGTCATACTCACAGATTGCCTCGCAGATCGCTGTGGAAATATCCTCGTCATACTGGCAGGCATTCCCCATTGCTCCATGAGGAGCGACATGCTGAAGCTTCATTCCGTAGCTCTTGGTAAATGCAGCCAGTGCTCCGATCTGGTATCTGACGTAATTCTTAACTTCATCATGAGAGAGAACCATCTTTCTTCGTCCAAAGCCAAGAAGATCCGGATATCTAGGATGGGCTCCAACCATAACGCCACGTTCCTTTGCCATGCGGACTACCTTATCCATTACCATCGGATCGCCTGCATGCCAGCCATATGCTACATTTGCTGTTGTGACATATTTGATGATCTCTTCATCGCCGCCAAGCTTATATGCGCCAAAGCTCTCACCCATGTCACTGTTTAAGTCGATACTGTACATGTTGCTACCTTTCTTTACTTGTTGAAAGTATAACATGTTAAATAAAAATAATAAAATAGATTATTTTTTCAGAATATATTAATATTTTCTATATTTCTTTTGCAATAAATTTTACTTTTCTTTGATCCGTTCTTTGAAAAGCTGTTGACAAAGATTTTTATATATGATTAAATAGTCATATGAACATTAATTCATATATTCATATAAAAAAACAAACGAATCAGCAAGGAGAGTTCATATGGAAGAAAAATTAAAGAAAGATTCCATGAAGTCCGCAGATTCCTGCGGCTGCGGTCACGAGCATGCGCATCACAGCCATGATGAGCATGAAGAACATCACGATCATGAGCACCATCACCATGATGATCACTGCGTCTGTGGTTACGAGAATCATGACCATGAAGATCATGAACATGAGCATCATCACCACCATGAGCACTGCGGCTGTGGTTGTGAGGATCATAAACATGAACATCATGAACACGAGCACTGCGGCTGTGGCTGCGGGGATCATGAGCACGAACATCATGAACACGAGCACCATCACAGCCATGGCGAGCACTGTGGTTGTGGCTGCGAGGATCATGAGCACGAACATCATGAACACGAGCACCTTCACAGCCATGGCGAGCACTGTGGTTGTGGCTGCGAGGATCATGAGCACGAACATCATGAACACGAGCACCATCACAGCCATGGCGAGCACTGCGGCTGTGGCTGCGAGGATCACGAGCACGAACATCATGAACACGAGCACCTTCACAACCATGACGAACACTGCGGCTGTGGCTGCGAGGATCACGAGCACGAACATCATGAACACAAGCACCTTCACAACCATGACGAGCACTGCGGCTGTGGCTGCGAGGATTCCGAACACGAACATCATGCACACGAACACCATCACCACCATAACGAGCACTGCAGCTGTGGCTGCGGGGATCACGAGCATGAGCACCATGGTCACTCCCACAATGCTCTCACCGCAAAGCGTGTCTACATTCTGGAGAACCTCGGCTGCGCTCACTGTGCTTCCAAAATGGAGGAACGGATCCAGGCTCTTGAAGGCGTCGAAAGCGCTACCATTACTTTTGCAACAAAACAGCTTCGCTTAGGGGCTGCAGATCCAGACGCTCTGCTTCCGCAGATCCGCAAGATCTGCACATCCATTGAGTCTGAAGTTAAAGTTGTTCCGAGAAATCCAGCTCCGGCAGCTTCCACTGACACAACAACCAAGACCTATCTTCTGGAGAATCTAGGCTGCGCTCACTGCGCTTCCAAAATGGAGGAACAGATTGCAAACCTTGAAGGCATTTCCGAAGCAACCATCACTTTTGCAACAAAACAGCTTCGCTTAACTGCAAAGAATCCGGATCGATACCTGGATCAGATCCGTAAGATCTGTACATCCATTGAATCCGAAGTTCTTGTAAAAGAAAAGGATCCGAAGCCAAAGGCTCAGTCCCCAAAAACAGTGACTCACACAACCGCTTCCAAGAAGAAATTTTTCTCCAGGGAAAACGTAGATATCATCTGTATTATCATCGGTGCAGTACTCTTCGTTGCCGGAGAGATCATGGAACACAAAGGCTTTGGTACCAGTGCCACTCTTCCTGTATTTGTGATCGCATACCTGGCGCTTGGGGGTGTTATCGTTGTAAAAGCTGCCAAAAACATCTCTCACGGACAGATTTTTGACGAAAACTTTCTCATGAGCATTGCAACACTTGCCGCTTTTGCCATCAATGATTCTGCTGAGGCCGTAGGCGTTATGCTCTTCTACCGCATCGGCGAGCTTTTTGAGGAAAAAGCCGTTGAACGAAGCCGCGGGCAGATCATGGATGCCGTAGACCTTCGTCCGGAAGTTGTAAACCTGGTCACAGGCGATGATATCCAGGTAATTCCCTCTGAAGAGGCTCAGATCGGAGACATTCTTCTGGTCCGTCCCGGAGACCGCATCCCTCTTGATGGTATCGTAATTGAGGGAAACAGCCGTATCGACACTTCTCCGATCACAGGAGAACCTGTACCGGTTGCTGTAAATGAAGGTGATGAGATCACTTCTGGTTGCGTCAATACCTCCGGACAGCTTAAGATCCGCGTGGAAAAACCTCTGGAAGAATCCATGGTCACTCGTATTCTGGATTCCGTAGAAAACGCGGCAGCAAGCAAACCGAAGATCGACCGCTTTATCACACGTTTTGCCAGGGTTTATACTCCTTGTGTTGTAGGAATCGCAGTGGCAACTGCCATACTCCCATCCCTTGTTACCGGAAACTGGCATTACTGGATCTACACAGCCATTACTTTCCTGGTAATGAGCTGCCCTTGTGCTCTTGTACTTAGTATCCCGCTGGCCTTCTTCTCCGGGATCGGTGCCGGTTCTAAAAAGGGTATCCTTTTCAAGGGTGGCCTTTCCATCGAAGGATTAAGTAAGCTCGGCGCTGTGATCATGGATAAGACCGGTACTATCACAGAGGGTAACTTCCAGCTTCAGAAGGTTGTTGCCACCGGTAAATACACAGAAAATGAACTCCTTTCCATGTGTGCAGGCTGTGAACAGAACTCCACACATCCTATTGCGAACAGCATCGTTGCTGCCGCAAAGGAACGTGAGATCCAATTTGAAAAACCGATCTCCCTGGAAGAAATTTCCGGTCACGGGATCGTTGCGGAAATGCCGGAGGGAAAAGTTCTCTGCGGAAATCGCAAGCTGATGGATAAATTCGGAGTTACAATCGGAGAATTAAAGGAAGCCGCTTACGGCTCTGAAGTATTTATGGCAGTAAACGGAACCTTCGCAGGATATATGCTGATCTCCGATACCATCAAACCTGACGCAAAGGAAGCCATTGCTTCTCTGAAAAAGCTTGGTCTCCACACCGTTATGCTCACTGGAGACTCCGAAGACAGTGCACAGGCTGTAGGAAAAGATGCCGGGATCGATGAGATCTATGCAAAGCTTCTTCCGGAGGATAAGCTCAATGCCCTGAAAAAGGTCCGCCAGGCACATGGAACGGTTATGTTTGTCGGTGACGGTATCAACGACGCTCCTGTTCTTGCAGGTGCTGATGTAGGTGCTGCCATGGGAAGCGGTGCAGATGCTGCCATTGAAGCCGCAGATGCCGTATTTATGAATTCCAATGTAGATGCGATCCCTCAGTCCATCGCCATTGCACGAAGCACAAACCGTATTGCATGGCAGAACGTAATATTTGCCCTGGTGATCAAGATCGCAGTTATGATCCTTGGTCTTGCCGGACATGCTAACATGTGGATGGCCGTATTTGCAGACACTGGCGTTGCCATGATCTGCGTGCTGAATTCCATTCGTATCCTGTATAAAAAATAAGATCCGTTCTGCAGGGCAGATATCCTGCAGCGGATCCCTGTGCATCCATACAACTCCCCAGTGATGCAGAAAAGAATTTGACCGGTGCGTTTTTTTCAGCTACAATAGAAGTTAACAGTTTGGAGGATGCGCAAATGAAGAAAACACATATAGATTACCCGATCAATGATGATACACTGTACCGGCTTGCCGACCTGTTCAAGGTTTTCGGTGATCCTACCAGGATCCGTATCCTGTACGTACTTTCTGTGGAAGAGCTCTGTGTTCAGGATATTGCCGATCGTCTTTCCATGACCCAGAGTGCCATTTCCCATCAGCTCCGGGTACTGAAGCAGATGTCACTGGTCAAATTTCGAAGAGACGGAAAAACCATTTACTACTCCCTGGCAGACAGCCATGTGGCAACCATCATGAATCAGGGTCTGGAACACGTTACAGAAGAATAACTCATAAAACACAATGCAAAAAGCCAATCTGCTTCCCAATGGAAGAACAGATTGGCTTTTTTTCTCTGCCTTACTCGTGCATCATTTATATTTATCCCTCGCCCTGTGGTGAAGCACCATCGCTCCGTATGCAGGCATCTTCACCTGAAGAATCCCTGCATCTGCAATATATTCTTCCGGCATTTCCGTATAACCCTCTCCGGAAGAAAGCATCAGGCGCTGAAAAGCCGTTGCTTCTTTCCGGCTTACACCGGTTTTCCAGGCTGCTACCCTTATGTCTCTCTCCTGATCCTGATTATTAAGGATCACTAGGATCTGTTCAGAATCAGAAAAACGACCATAGCTCAAGCCCTGATGATCGTTCCACAAAAATTCCAGGGAACCCTTTGCAAGAATCGGATATGCCTTGTGTATGCAGATCATGCGTTTATGAAAGTCCAGCATCTCTTGGTCTTCTTTTCCCCAGGGATAAGTTCTGCGGTTATCCGGATCTGTAAAGCCGCAGACGCCGGCCTCATCCCCGTAATATACCGTAGGCGCACCAGGCCACGTCATCTGGATCACAACAGCCTCTCTCATGATGGCAGGATTGATGCCTGCAGATGCTGCCTCTGCGCCTGCGTAGGAAAGCCTTCCTACTCTGTGATTGGTCCTTGTCAAAAATCTGGAATGGTCATGGTTTGAAAGCTCATTCATGGCTCCATAAAGCGCTCCCATATGCAAAGACTGCATATGATGCTTCATCGCCCCGATAAAGGCCTCACTGTTGCCATAAAGGTCCTCCCGGTACTCATCACTGTGCTTCTCCATTCCGGTCAGGAACCAGGTTACAGGCTCCATAAAAGCGTCATAGTTCATAACCGTATCCCACTCATCGCCGCGAAGCCAGCTTTCCGGATTTCCGTAGTGTTCTGCAAGGATCACTGCATCAGGATTGGCTTCTTTTACTGTCCTCCGGAACTCTTTCCAGAAGTGATGGTTAAAATCATTGCTGTGGCCCAGATCTGCAGCTACATCCAGTCTCCAGCCGTCTACGTTATACGGCGGCGAAACCCATTTTCTGCCCACATCAAGGATCGTCCGGCAAAGCTCCTCAGATTCTTCGTAGTTCAGCTTTGGCAGGGTATCATGGGTCCACCAGCCGTCGTAGGTTGGATTATAGGGCCAGCGGTTCTGATCCTGGAAGCAGAAGAAAGAACGATAAGGGCTGTCCGCCGAAACATAGGCCCCCTTTTCGTAGCCTTCCTGATTTTCGTAGATCCGTTCCCTGTCCATCCATTTATTAAAGGATCCGCAATGGTTAAATACCCCATCCAGGATCACTTTCATCCCTCTTCTGTGAATTTCCTCCACAAGCTCCTGAAAAAGCTTATTACTGGCCTCCAAATTCCGTTTATCGGTCACACGGCGGATATACTTAAGGGCATGACTGTTATCACTGTCTCCGGGACTTAACAGACCATCACAGTCCGCTACGATCCTTCCGATATGCGGATCGATATGATCGTAATCCTGACAGTCATACTTATGGTTGCTGGGAGAGACAAAGACCGGATTCAGATAGATCACATCTACTCCAAGCTCCTGAAGATAATCCAGCTTATCCATAACTCCCTGAAGATCGCCGCCATAAAATTCCCGGACACCCATCACAGCCGGAACCTTTTCCCAGTTATCCACTTTTACGGAAGTGTCCCCGATATAGAAATATTCCCCTGTTTCCACATCATTGGAAGGATCTCCGTTACAGAAACGATCCACATAAATCTGATACATCACAGCACCCTTCAGCCACTCAGGCACATGATATCCGGGATAGATCTCAAATTCTGTCCTTTCCTCATGTCTGGTGCTTACACCATTTGTATCATAATAACAGGTAACAAGTCCTGAATGGATCTCAAAGTAATATCGTACAAGATTTTTTCCCATTACGATCTGTGCAGTATAATAATCAAAGCTTCCGGAAGTTTTTTCCCACTTCATTTCCAGATATTCTCCGTCATGCACAAGACAGACGTTGTCCACATTATTTCTCTGGGTACGAAAACGGATCGTAACTGTATCACCTTCCCGCGGCTCCACAGGTGTACGGTAATATTCCGTCCCGTCACTGAACATTGCGTCTTTATTTAATACCGGACTCATATTGAGTATATACCGCATCTTCTTTGCAGTCTCCATGCTTTCATATAACATTCTATCTTCCTCATTCCGTTTTTAGTACCATGTTTTAAATATATTATCTTAATTTTTCCCATCCCGCAAGCATATATATCTGTTTTCTCCGTAATCCGTCTTTATTTTTGGGCAGTAAAAAAGGCAGCTGGTTAAGCTGCCTTTTTTGGAGAAGGTATTTCTTCTTATGGGGTGTAGCAAAAACTATATAATGTATTGGGGGGTTTTTACGGTATTTATAGTACCATGTGTCCCCCAAAAAGTGTGCACAAAGTTCACAAAATTCAATATATTTTTTTGTGCATTTTATTCGTTTGTTTTTGCAACCTCTTCTTTTTCTGTTGTAAAAAGTGCTTCAAACTCTTCACGATGTATCTTTTCCTTCTCGAGAAGAAGGGCCGCACAGCTGTGAAGAACGCCGATATTCTCACGGATGATGCTCTCTGCATTCTCATGGCACTCACGGATGATACGGGAAATCTCCCCATCGATCTCTCTTGCCACTTCCTCACTGTAGCCTCTGGTATGTGCCAGATCACGGCCGATAAATACCTCATCGTCATCGTTGCCGTAAGCGATCAGACCGATTTTTTCAGACATACCGTATTTCATTACCATAGAGCGTGCAGTCTCTGTGGCACGTTTGATATCATTGGAAGCACCGGTAGTGATATCTCCGAAGATGATCTCCTCAGCCACACGTCCGCCAAGAAGCGTGGTGATATCCTCCAGCATTTTGTTCTTTGTATTAAACATCTCATCATTATCCGGCAGCGGCATGGTGTAGCCAGCAGCTCCCATTCCCGTAGGGATAATGGAAATGGTGTATACCGGATCCATATGAGGAAGTACATGGAACAGGATCGCATGGCCTGCTTCATGATAAGCTGTGATCTTTTTCTCTTTATCAGAGATGACCTTGCTCTTCTTTTCTGCACCGATCCCGACCTTGATGAATGCTTTCTTGATATCCTTCTGCATGATATAAGGACGGCCCTCTTTTGCAGCATCAATGGCAGCTTCGTTAAGAAGGTTCTCCAGATCTGCGCCTGTAAATCCTGCGGTTGTCTGGGCGATCTGGCGAAGATCCACATCATCTCCCAGCGGTTTGTCCTTGGCATGGACCATAAGGATCTCTTCTCTGCCCTTGACATCCGGGCGTCCCACACCGACTTTACGGTCAAATCGTCCCGGACGGAGGATCGCAGGATCCAGAATATCCACACGGTTGGTCGCTGCCATTACGATGATTCCTTCATTTACTCCAAAACCATCCATCTCTACAAGAAGCTGGTTCAACGTCTGCTCTCTCTCATCGTGGCCGCCGCCCATACCGGTTCCTCTCTGACGGGCTACCGCATCGATCTCATCAATAAAGATGATGCACGGTGCATGACGCTTGCCCTCTTCAAAAAGATCTCGTACACGGGAAGCACCGACACCAACAAACATCTCCACGAAATCGGATCCGGAAATGGAGAAAAACGGAACTCCGGCCTCTCCTGCAACTGCCTTCGCGAGAAGAGTTTTACCTGTTCCCGGAGGGCCCACAAGGATCACGCCTTTCGGGATCCTGGCACCTACCTTGGTATACTTCTGTGGGGATTTCAGGAAATCCACCACTTCCTCCAGATCCTCCTTCTCCTCCTGAAGACCTGCAACATCCTTGAACGTTACTTTCTTATCATCAGGGGACGACATCCTGGCTCTGCTTTTTCCAAAGTTCATCATCTTCGCATTGCTTCCGCCGCCTCCGGACATCTGCCGGTTCATCATCATAAAGAAAAAGAGAAGGATCGCGCCGGTAAGCACTACCGGAAGTACTGTTCCGATCATGGAGCTGTCCTTGGGTACATTGCGGATCGTCGGATCGATATCATGTTCTTCAAGAAGCGCCTCCGCTTCCTTTACATCGGTTACGTAGACTGTCTTCTGACCGTCTGAAACAATGTTTGCTGTTACATAACCGGTGGGCACTTCTCTGTTCTGATGGATCACCGCATCCGTCACTTTGTCTTCTTCCAGAGCCTTTTCCAGCTGGCCCATTGTGTAGCTGCCCTGGGTAGATACCTGGTCATTGAGATACAGATATCCTGCGATCAGTGCCACAATAAGCAGAAGGTACAGACCTATCTTACCTGAATGCTTGCTCACTTGGTTAAATCTCCTTTCAGTCCTGAAGCTCCACTACTCCGATGTAAGGAAGGTTTCTGTATTTCTGGGCATAATCAAGTCCGTATCCTACTACAAACTCGTCCGGAATATTGAAGCAGCAGTAATCTACCTCTACATCTGTCACACGTCTCTCCGGTTTGTCAAGAAGTGTACAGAGTCTGATGCTTGCCGGATGTCTGCCCTTCAGGATACGCAGCAGATAGCTTAAGGTTCTGCCTGAATCAATGATATCCTCTACGATCAGAACATCTTTCCCGTCCAGTGGCTGATCCAGATCTTTGACGATCTTTACAACACCGCTGGATTTCGTATCATCACCGTAACTGGACACAGACATGAAATCCAGTGTTACCGGGCGTGTGATCCTCTTGGCAAGCTCACACATAAAGAAAACGCCGCCTTTCAGAACGCAGATCATGTGTACATCTTTTCCGTCATAATCCTTGTTGATCATATCTGCAACTTCCTGGATACGGGCATCTACCTCTTCTTCACTGAGTAAAACCCTGATTTTTTCGCTCATGCTAAAGCTCCTCCTTGGTAATGTAATTCTAACACTCTCCCTGTAGTGGAAGTGATCTTATACTTCTCGTTCATCCGTCCTCCCGGGATCCAGAGTATCTCAGATCCTACCGCAACAACCGGAAGCCTGTCTCTCATCTCCGCCGGAATCTTCTCATCAATAAAGATCCGGTTCAGCTTCTTTCTTCCGCCTTCACTGTTTACAGTAAGATAATCTCCCTGTCTTCTGGTCCGAACGCATGGACTATTTTTTATTTTATCATAATCAAACCATTTCGTATACTTTTTTTCTTCAATCTTCTGTTTCTTATAAGAAAAAATTTTCGACTCAAAAACTCCGAAAGGACTTTCCAGAATTCCAGGTACCGGAAGCTCCATAGACATTTCTCTGAGACCTGCCGATACTTTTTTTTCAGTGGAAGCATCGTTCTCTCTGTCTGATGCAGAGTTCTTTTTCAGACATACCCCTCCGTACTGTCGTATTACCCGCAGCGATTCCGGAAGGTTGATATAACGACCGTTTTCTTTTTTTTGAAGCGAAAGGACCTGGTCCACATGAAGAGATGTAAAGTCTTTACGTTTTCCTGACAGTATCTCAAACGCCTCCATCACCGCATATTCCTGAAGGATAGGATCCTGTGCAAAAAATTTTTCATCCAGAAGATAGCCATTTTCTTTCCGGCAGCCTGCCAGAAGCTCCCTTCCCTTTTTCTGAAGATACGAATCTGCCTCTGCCAGAACCCGTGCGGTTTCTGCCATATGCTCCACCGCTTTTGCATTGATCTTCTGTTCCATAGCCGGAAGAATATGGTTACGGATCCGGTTTCTTGTATAGTCATCTGAAAGATTGCTGCTGTCTGTGATATAGGAAATACCTCTCTCTTTCAGATAATTGACGATCTCCTTCCGTTCTAAACACAAAACCGGCCGGATGATCTCACCATTTACCGCCTGTATCCCGGAAAGTCCCCGGATACCGGTTCCCCTTGCCAGATGATGCAGCATAGTCTCTGCCAGATCGTTGCGATTATGTGCCAGCGCAACCCGGAACTGTCCGTTCTTTTTTGACTGTTCTCCGGAAAAACCAAGTCTCTTTTTTTCCTCCTGAAACGCCTGTTTTCGCACGATCCTTCCGGTTTCTTCTTCTCCCAGTTTCCACTTTCCGGAAAGCTCCGGAACCGGATAATGCCTGGACCGGAAAGGGATTCCCCAATCCCGGCAGATTTTTTCCACAAACTGCTCATCCCGGTCCGCCTCCTGGCCACGGATCCCATGATGGACATGAACCACTTCCATGGAAAAACCGATCTCTTTCTGAAGACTTTTCAAAATATGAAGCATTGCTATGGAATCCGCCCCTCCGGAAACCCCTGCCACAACCATATCCTCTGCTTTCAGCATCCGATTGTCTCTGATATATTTTCTTACACGTGTGATCATTTTTTCTCCTGTAACCAAAAATACTCTATTTTTTCCACAATCCTGCCACAACTACTGTCATATCATCCCTGGCATGATAATCACTGTATCCCAGGACCCTTTCCAGTATTCCCCGTCCCATCTCCCTGGGCTCTTTTTCCCGGACATCCATAATGATCTCCTTCATGGTTTCCTCTTCCCGTTCTGTAGGAAGCGCATCCAGAACTCCATCTGTCATCATGATCAGATAATCTCCATGATAAAGCTTCCTTGAGGCAGTATCAAAATCCAGCTGCTGGACCAAGCCTGCTGCAAGATTTTCCGAAGCAATGGATTCCACCCAGTGATCTCTTTTAATAAATGTGGAAGACGCCCCTGCTTTCAGAAAATCACAGATCCCGGTATAAAGATCCACCGCACAGATATCAACAGTAGAAAACATCCCTTCCCGTCCTTTCAATAGCAGTGCGGAATTCACCATTCTGGCAGCTGTTTCCTGAGAAAAGCCGGATTCCAGAAACTGTTCCAGAAGTTCCACCACGATCTCGCTTTCTTTAAACGCTTCTATTCCGGAACCCATCCCATCAGACAGACAGAGAAAAAACCTGCCATCCTCTTCCTGACGACAGATATAATTGTCTCCGGAAACCTTTTCCGCTTCTCTTGTAAGCCGCGCTACTCCGTAAAGCATCTGATAACTGACATCCTCCACAAAATGGACCATACGAAAATCTCCATTTACAATACTGCGGCTGTCGGCGTCCGGCGTCATGGAGCTTCCGCAGATCCTGGACAGGATCTGTGCGATCTCTGTCATGGAAACACACTGTCCGCTCCTGGCTCTCAGATTCAGAAATATCTGCCGTCTTCCTTCGATCTTATCCATGACCCAGACATTCTTTACAAGTACATGCTTTTTACGAAGAGCCTTTTTCAGATCTTCCTGAAACTGCGGATCTGCCGGCATGATATCATACAGCTCTTCTGCCATATGATCCATGATCCTCGAGATTTCCGTCAGCTGCTGTGCAACTGCAAGCCGGCTTTCGATCATCCGGTTATCCCACACGAGATTCTGCCTTTCTTCACGAAATCCCTCATTCAGGACCTGAAAATACTGGGCGGAACGGCCACATGCTCCCATCCATTCACTGCGTGCTCTCTGGATACTCTCTTCATTGCCTTCCTCCATGGTACGGATCATATTCTCACTGCCCCGCATGGTTTCCCCGGCACGCTCTCCCCAGCAGATCTCTCTCTGATAACATCTGGAACATACAGCCGCACTGGTGTCCGATATGATACGGTTCAGCTGTCCTCCGCTCAAAAATTCCTTACGGTAAGGCATTCCGTAGAATGTATCCGCAAGCTTCCGGAAGGATGCTGCATACCGTTCCACTTTTTCCTTCTGGGGATGGCTTTCACAAAGCGGCAGCATTTCTTCTTTTTCCTTCGTCTTTCCCGAAAAGACAGTTTTTGCCATGTCCCGGAGTATCAGCAGTATGCTGACTACGAGCATGGCAATGATCCATTCCTGCATATTTTCCCCTCCCCTTATAACCTTCACTGACTGAACATTATAAAGGAAGATCCCTGAAATATCTGTCAAAGCCGCACGAAAATGTCAAAAAAAATTTCGTCGAAACCTTTGATTTTCAGCTATTTTTCTTCCTGAAACACGATCTCGTTGTCTTTCACAAGTCCCAGCTTCTCACGAGCCGCCTCTTCCACATATTCGTCGGTCTTCATATGTTCTTTCTCTGCTTCGATTTCCTTGGTACGTTCCTTCTCACTTTCAATGGACTTCTCCAGTGCTGTAGCTTTGGAATCATAATAATCCCTGCGCCGTTCCAGAGTCTTACTCTGCAGCATAAGGCTTCCCAGCAACACCAGTGCGATCACCATGATCCCCGCCATGCCAAGATAATTATATCCGATCCGTTTTTTTTCTTTTCCATTTTTTGGATTTTTCAATCTGCTGCTCCTTTTTTACACAATCTGATCTCTTTACCTTTTACGAGCTTATACATCCAGATTTTACAACTTCTTCAAAAAAATATCAACCGGTTTGCTGTCATTTTAGCTTTAATGGAACAGTCTTTTTAAAAGGGATCCTTCTTTTTTGTCCTTTTTCCTGCCAAGATAGGTAAGACTGTCGATTTTTCCCTCCAAGCTAAGCTGCCCGCTTTTCAGATCAAGATGTTTTACATGAAGTCCTTCGCCTTTTATGGATAACTTTCCTTCCTCTGTATGCAGCAGTATTTCTTTTTCATTGAAAGAGATCACCTCCCGGATTCCCGTTATGGTGCCGCCTTTCTGCCGCTCCAGCATCAGACTGTGAAATGCTGCCGGTTTCTTCTCGTCCAATCCATACCTCCCTGGGGATGATTTCTCTTTTATTTTATGAAAAATCCATCCGGAATAGACCATCACGCCCAAACGGCAGCTGTCCCTGCATCAGATATAGCGGAACATGCTTTCCACTTCATCCTTTTTTACCGTTTCCTTAACTTCCAGGACTTCAACCTTTACATTACGGCTTCCAAACTGGATCTCCACAGTGTCACCGGTCTTTACCTGTACAGAAGCCTTGGCCGGCTTGTCATTGACCAGAACTCTTCCTGCATCGCAGGCTTCATTTGCCACCGTACGGCGTTTGATCAGTCTGGATACTTTCAGATATTTATCAAGACGCATAATTTTTCCTCCTAAAAAAGCAGGGGAAACCAAAACCCGGTTTCCCCTGCCGTTATCACTCTGAACCAACAGATTATTTACCGTTGACAACGTCCTTTAAAGCTTTTCCTGCTTTGAACTTCGGAGACTTGGAAGCCTCGATCGTCATGGTCTCACCAGTCTGAGGATTTCTTCCCTCTCTTGCAGCTCTTGTGCTTACTTCGAAAGTTCCAAATCCAACCAGCTGAATCTTCTCGCCTTTTTTCAGTTCATCTGTTACAACATCGATAAAAGATTTCAGAACAGCTTCTACATCTTTCTTGGAAAGATTGGTGTCTTTCGCCATTGCTGCCACTAACTCTGTTTTATTCATGGTGTTTCCTCCTATAATTGATGTTCTCTTATTTTTGACTTTGCTTTATATATATACCGCTTTTGGCTTATAATGTCAAGGTTTTTCGCATATTACAGGCGGAATGTGACCATTTTATCATTTCATGGAATCAACCATTTCGAGAACAGCCTTGCCCATTGCATCGGATTTCTCGTCTGCATCTGCAAGAGATGTTCCCTTAACGCCATAATAGAATTTAACCTTAGGCTCTGTTCCGGACGGTCTTACGCAAACCCATGCATCATCGGTAAGCTCATAGTAGAGAACATTGGAATTCGGAAGTCCTGTCGGCTTCTTCTCACCTGTTGCAAGATCTGTGATCTCATCCAGCTTGTAGTCACGTACAGCAGTCACCTTATGTCCGGCAAACTCAGCAGGCGGATTCTGACGAAGTGTTGTCATGATCTCCTGGATCTTCTGAAGTCCCTCGATACCCTTCATGGTAACTGCCTGAATGGCATCCTTATAGTAACCGAACTCCTCATACATATCGATCATTGCATCCCAGAGAGTCTTGCCCTGTGTCTTATAGTAAGCAGCAGCTTCGCAAAGTGCCATGGTAGCAACAATGGCATCCTTGTCTCTTGCATAGGTTCCGATCAGGCAGCCGTAGCTCTCCTCAAATCCGAAAAGATATGTACCCTTGCCACTGTTCTCAAATCCGAGGATCTGCTGTCCGATGTATTTGAATCCGGTAAGTACTTCGATAAGATTCACGTTGTATCCCTTGGCAATGGCATCTGCCAGGTTTGTTGTAACGATAGTCTTTACAAGAGCTCCGTCCTCCGGAAGGCTTCCGTTTACAGCCTTTCTCTGGCTCAGCTCATAGTTTGCAAGAAGGCATCCGGACATGTTACCGGTAAGATCATGATACTCTCCGTTTTTATCCTTTACGCGGACGCCAAGACGGTCTGCATCCGGGTCTGTGGCAAGTACGATGTCTGCATCCACTTCCTTCGCAAGCTTTAGGCCAAGCTCAAATGCCTCTGCTGCCTCCGGGTTCGGATAGCTGACTGTCGGGAAATCCCCGTTCGGAAGCTCCTGCTCCGGTACTACATATACATTCTCAAATCCAAGCTCTTTAAGGATCCTTCTGGCCGGGATATTGCCGGTTCCGTGAAGAGGTGTGTAAACGATCTTCAGGTTCCTGCCCTCTGCCTGGATCGCATCCATATGGATGATCTGTTTCTTAAGCTCTGCCATGTAAGCATCATCGACAGCCTGTCCGATCACTTCGAAAAGTCCTGCCTTTACTGCGTCTTCCTTGTCCATGGTCTTTACGGTATTCCAGTCGGAGATCGCCTTTACCTCGCCCATGATACCGGAATCATGAGGTGGTGTGATCTGCGCGCCGTCCTCCCAGTAAACCTTGTATCCGTTGTATTCCGGAGGATTGTGGCTGGCTGTTACGTTGATACCTGCCACACAGCCCAGATGACGTACTGCAAAGGAAAGCTCCGGTGTCGGACGAAGTGTCTCAAAGATATAAGCCTTGATCCCGTTTGCTGCCAGGCAAAGTGCTGCTTCCTGGGCAAACTCCGGTGACATATGACGGGAATCATATGCGATAGCAACTCCCTGGGATTTCTTGTCAACCTTGGCAATATAGTTTGCAAGCCCCTGGGTTGCTCTTCTTACCACATAAATATTCATACGGTTGGTACCTGCGCCGATGATACCACGCAGGCCTGCCGTACCAAACTCTAGATCCATATAAAAACGCTCTTTGATCTCATTCTCGTCGTCTTTGATCGCTTTCAGTTCTTCTTTTGTCGCCTCATCGAAGTATGGGTTTTCAAGCCACTGATTATAGATTTCTTTATAATCCATGTTCCAAAATACCTCCCTGTTTCTTTATATAAGATACTTAATATTATATAACAATTTTCAGAAAAAGGGAAGTTTTGTTTTTGTCACATTCAGAATCATTACTGCCTGAAGCACTGTTTTGAAAATTCCTCCCACTGTTTTTTCTGATGGATCAGGGTTCTCAGCTTTTCCACATTTTTTCCGGAGATCACAGCCTTGTTATGTGTATAATAATGATTTGCCAGTTTCCAGTATTTTTCCGGATAACAGAACCGGACTCTCAGGTTCTGCCACTCAGACTCCGAGAGCGGCCGTACGGAATCATATGCAGAAAGCATCTTCTGCGCGAGGTGCAGATCCCAGCTGTATTTCTCCAGGATTTTCCGCATAAAGCGGTACAGATCTGCCATCTGCACATCAAAGCTCCAGTGACTGAAATTCGTCACCGCTGTGTTTTTCCCAAGTATCAGCACATTATGCTGATTATATTCGCCATGACAGATACTGCCGCTTTGAAGAGACTGCTGCCGCAGATTTTTATAATCCGTGGTTTCCAGCATAGCTGCCGCTTCTTCTCCTTTTTGCAGAAACCATTCCACGCTTTTCAGATAATCTTTCTCAAAAGAATTGACCGCTCCTTTTTTTCGGATAAAACGGCGTATTTTTTTCATTTCCTGATTATGCCGGATATATTCTTCCTGCAGATTTCTTCCCGCATAATCCATTTCCACAGGAAGCTGCATGATCTTGTGGATCTGTGCCAGAGTCCGGATGCTTTTTAAAATATCGTTTTCGGATCTCGTGTCACATTCCCGTCCCTCAAACCAGATCTGTGCAGTATATGGAACAGAATCTTTGTCCCTGCTTACCAGTACGCCTTCCCTGTTTCTGAGATAGGCGTCCACAAGACAGTTCTGTTCTTTCATTTTTTCAAGAAGCTGCTGCTGCATGGAAAGCTTTTTTTCCGAGCCATGAAATTCCCGGAGTATCACCGGACCTTTTTCTGTCCGGCACAGAAGTGCCCCCCGCACCCTGCCGGAGAATGAAGCCGTAAGCCCATACTGCTCCAGCACGCTCAACCCATAATCATACAAAAAAGTTCCCCCCTGCCTTATTTTACGTTCTATTTTATGCAGGGGGGATTTTTGTTATTCTATTCGGTTTTTATGCTGTCTTTTTCTGCTGTTTCAAGAAGTTTTTCTTTTGTATTAAGGGTTGGATCTTTCAGCACACAGTCAAGAAGTCTTTCGAGCAGTGCTCCCAGTGCCGGTCCGGCCGGATGTCCTGCCTTTATAAGATCCTTTCCGGAAACTGCCAGGGTTTTCAGAGATGTACATTCACCTCTTTCAAGGATTCCCTGATAAGCTTCCGTCACACCGCTTAACCGTGCCAGCTTCTCCTCCCTCCTGTAAGTACTCTGGGATAAAAGATCTGCCTTCTGCACTTTCAGATACAGCGGAAAAAGCTCTTCTCCGATAAGATTCACAGCTCTCCGCACATCCTCGGCGTCCGGAGTGGGACGAAGATCATGATACCGGATCAGACGACAGGTATTTCGGATCGTTACATTATCAAATTTCAGACGGCGCAGGATCTTCCCCGCCAGCTTCTCGCCTGCAGGACCATGAGTCTTGAAGTGGTCTCTGCCATTCTCATCTGTCTTTTTTACAACCGGCTTGGCAATGTCATGAAGAAGCATGGTGATACGGAGAAGCCGGTCATTCTCGATTTCTGTAAGACTTTTCAGAATGTGTTCTCCCACGTTATAGCAATGATGAGGGGTATTCTGCTCGGTTTCCATACAGGCGTCAAATTCCGGAAGAAATTCCCGGGTAAGACCTGTCTCCCAGGCGGTTCGGAGATAATCCGGATGATCGGATACCAGAAGCTTTACAAGCTCTGTCTGGATACGCTCTGCACTGACATGCTCCAGATTCCCCGACATCCGCGCCAGTGCCGCTTTCGTATTTTCCTCCACAGTAAAACCAAGCTGTGCGGAAAAACGCACTGCACGGAGCATACGAAGGGCATCCTCTGTAAAACGTTCCACCGGATCCCCGACACAACGGATGATCTTCCCATTGATATCTTCCATTCCACCAAACAGATCCACCAGTCCATGTTCCGGATGATACGCCATGGCGTTGATGGTAAAATCTCTTCGTTTTAGATCTTCCTCAAGACTCCTGGTAAAGGTCACGGCATCCGGGTGGCGGCCGTCATGATATTCTCCGTCCACACGGTAGGTTGTCACCTCAAAGCCCTCTTTGCCCATCATTACAGTTACTGTTCCATGCTGGATCCCCGTATCTACAGTTCTGTGAAAAAGCTCCTTCACCTGCTCCGGAAGTGCGGAGGTAGTGATATCCCAGTCCCCAGGCACCCGATCCAGGATAGAATCCCTGACACAGCCGCCTACAACATATGCCTCATAGCCGGCAGCATTCAAGGTCTTCAGTATCTGCGCTGCCTTTTGTGGTATATTAATCGTCATGATAACTCCTCTTGATGATCGCTGCTGTCCGTTCAAAACACGTTTACATTTCGCTGTATTATCTCCATGTCAGCAGCCGAATAATATTCTGATATGTTTTCCTTAACGCTATTATAACATAGATTCATAAAAACAGCGGAGCATATTTTGCCCCGCCGTTGTTTCTGCAATATGATCATCCCACTTTTTTGAAGTGGCCTGCTGTATTTTTTAGTATGCACGTCCCCAGTAAACCATTTTCTTAGCCGGTTTTCCGCAGCATACGCAAACGTCGCTTAACTGCTCCTGCTCAAACGGCATACATCTGGATGTTGCCTGGAAATCTTCCTTGATCTTGTCTTCACATGCACGATCACCGCACCACATAGCTTTGATGAATCCCGGTTTGCTGTTGATGATCTCACCGAACTCCTCATAATTCTTTGCTACGTAAGTATGTGCCTCTCTGTGTGCACGTGCGCGCTCCAGCATATCATGCTGAATGGTATCCAGAAGCTCTTTTACCTTATCTGCGAGCTCCTCGAAGGATACTGTGTATTTCTCACGGGTATCTCTTCTGCAGAGAACTGCCTGACCGTTCTCGATATCCTTCGGTCCACATTCCACACGAAGCGGGATACCACGCATCTCCTGCTCAGCAAACTTGAATCCCGGGCTCTTGTCTGTCGCGTCAACCTTTGCACGGATACCTGCTGCCTTCAGTGCTGCAAGAAGCTCGTCAGCCTTCTCCATAACCCCTTCTTTACGCTGCTGGATCGGGATGATCACAGTCTGTACCGGAGCGATCCTCGGAGGAAGAACAAGTCCGCTGTTATCACCGTGAACCATGATGATCGCACCGATCATACGGGTTGTCATTCCCCAGGATGTCTGGTGAACATATTTCAGTGTATTATCTTTATCTGTGTACTGGATTCCGAATGCTTTGGCAAAGCCATCTCCAAAGTTATGGCTTGTACCGGACTGGAGAGCCTTACCGTCGTGCATCAGAGATTCGATGGTATAAGTAGCCTCAGCACCTGCAAATTTCTCCTTGTCTGTCTTCTGGCCTTTGATGACCGGAATCGCAAGAACTTCCTCGCAGAAGTCTGCATAGATGTTCAGCATCTGGATGGTACGCTGCTCCGCTTCCTCAGCTGTTGCATGAGCAGTATGTCCCTCCTGCCACAGGAACTCTCTGGAACGAAGGAAGGGACGTGTTGTCTTCTCCCAACGGACAACGGAACACCACTGATTATATACCTTTGGAAGATCTCTGTGGGACTGGATCTCTTTCTGGTAGAAATCGCAGAACAGAGTCTCAGAAGTCGGACGCACGCAAAGTCTCTCCTGCAGCGGATCAAGGCCGCCATGAGTCACCCATGCAACCTCCGGAGCAAAACCTTCTACATGATCTTTCTCTTTATCAAGAAGAGACTCCGGGATAAAGATCGGCATGTAAACGTTCTCTACACCGGTTTCTTTAAATCTGCGGTCAAGCTCATGCTGGATATTCTCCCAGATCGCATAACCTGCAGGTTTGATCGCCATACAGCCCTTAACACTTGTATAGCCACAGAGCTCAGCCTTCTTAACAACGTCTGTATACCACTGAGCAAAATCCTCATCCATAGATGTGATGGCCTGTACTAATTTCTTTTCTTTTGCCATGATAAATCTCCTTTTTCTTGTGATCTGTTACATATTGCCGGCTGTCAGGCAGCCACAGCAATCCGGAATCCTTCCAGCTTACTCTTCTGTCCCATAAACCGTACACTGTATTTACAATCCTGTTTTACGGACAAAAAATAAGCCATCCAAATCCCTCACAAGGGACCGAATGACTTCGGCGGTACCACCCCAGTTAACAGCCTGAAAAGCTGTTCTCTCAACACCCGTTAACGCCGGAAACACACGCCACGCTTCAATCACGCAGAGCTCCGAGGCCGGTTCCACAGTTCACGCACAGGATCCTTCCACCAAAGCAGATCCCTCTCTGAGATAATTCCCTGTGTACTATTCTCATCATCGCCGTATCTTTGATATATTTTAGGCGAAAACCGCCTCAAAGTCAACCCCAAACAAAAAAATATAACAAGTCTCTCTGCTATGAGTTACTGCTCACTCCGTTCTCAGTAACACGCTTCGCGATGCACAGAATTTATGCTAATCGCATAAATTCGCGCGGTATGTCTCGGGTTTTCTGTGATCTTCGCTCACAAAAAACACCTCGCGGAACATTGCCAGTGAACAGTAACTGCTATGCTCCTATTCCTTCACAGACACAGCCGGCATCTCCAGATACCTGTTCAGATCTTCTGTGAGAATATGGAGCTTAGTTCTGGTATCCTGTTCCTGGTACGTCAGCCGGCCTGCGATCCTGGTGATATAATCCTCTTCTTCGATGATCTCACAGGTCTCAGGAAAATTGATATCATAATACTGTGCAAGATAAGATACCCAGTAATCCACCGGCACATGTCTGTCTGCGGATAACACGGATTCTCTTCTGAGACAGGACTCCCACACTGCCGGTGAGATCAGCCCTTCTCCTGCAACCTCTTCTGATACACCAAGCATGGCCTCTATTGACGCCTCCAGCTTTACTCTGCAGTTATCCAGCTTATCGGCATCCCGGATCAGTTTTGCATGGAAAAGTGTTCTTGCATCGTGGATTCCTTCCAGTTTGAAATCACTGTGCTTCCGAATTGCTGCATCGATCAGCTCATCAAATTTATCATCCTCCACGAAACGCCGGATCAGCTTCTCCTCCCCGAAGAGAAGTTCTGCCCCGAACACGGCATGATCCATGGTTCCCGGCTCAAAGCTGTGAAATCTACGGATCTGCTCAAAACGGCCAATATCATGAAGCAGACCGATCAGCTCCGCAAGTTCCACATCTTCACCGGAACATTCCATTTTTCTGGCAATCTCTCCTGCGTATTTCACCACGCCATAGGTATGTACGATCTTCAGACAGGTCTGTTCATCCTCCCGGTCGTATTCATCCAGATATTTTTCGAATTCCTGTTTTGCATGTGCAATGTCGATCATTCTGCCACACCCCTTCTTCTTTTGTTCATTCCGTAGTTCTGTAAACACTCTGTATTTATTATATCGAAGGTCTCTGACAAATTCTACTGTATTTCCCGGAATTTTAAATCTTCTCGCTGCTGCCGAATGACTTCCCTGCTCAAGGAGCCAATTATACCCTTCGTTTCCGGAAATGATATCCGGAACAACATGGGCAACACCGCCCTCCTCTGTCTGGTCTGCCTCCACATCACGGAGCCATTTTCGGTAGAAGGAATAGGTATTTTCAAGGAAGCATGCCGTACGGCAGAAGATTTCTGCATCACCGGTCCATCCAAGACGCTCATCTCCCTGTGGTGTCTCAAAAATATTTTTTGGTTTTACTTCCTCCATAAGGGAAACCTGTCCGGTAAACCGTTTTTTCCGGTTTCATCTATTCATACTTTACGATTTCTTTCCGCAGCCGCTTCATGATCCGCTTTTCCAGGCGGGAAATGTAGGATTGCGAAATTCCCAAAAGATCCGCTACCTCCTTCTGTGTTTTCTCGCTTCCTTCCCGGTTTCCGATACCGAATCGCAGACGGATGATCATCTGTTCCCGCTTTGTCAGTTTGCTGATGGCTTTTCCAAGAAGTGCGATCTCCACCTCATCTTCCAGACGTCTGGAGATCACATCGTCATCCGTTCCCAGGATATCCGAAAGCAGCAGCTCATTTCCATCCCAATCCACATTCAGCGGCTCATCAATGGAAACCTCCATCTTTGTTTTGCTGTTTCTCCTCAGATACATCAGGATCTCATTTTCGATACATCGTGATGCATAGGTAGCAAGCTTGATATTTTTTACCGGATCAAAGGTATTGATAGCCTTTATGAGCCCTATGGTTCCGATGGAGATCAGATCCTCCACACCTACCCCTGTATTATCAAATTTCTTTGCAATATAAACCACCAGCCGTAGATTGTGCTCGATCAGAACCGACTTTCCCTCTTTTTCCTTTTCTGTTCCCAGCATTTCGATCACTTCAGCCTCCCGTTCCGCTGACAACGGCGCCGGAAGGATATCATTTCCACCAATATAAAAAACCTCTCCCGGACGATTGAACATAAATTTCCGGATCACCTGAAACGGATAGGATCTTGCAGCTGCTCTGTTCATAACATAAGCCCCCTTCTCAATTTAATAGTCTGGAATTCAAAAGTATCTCGTACTCTTCTCCCAAAGCTGAGGGCTCGGATGTTATGGCAAGCACCGGTTTTCCTACATGTACCACCCTTTCGGGAGTCTGGATCAGAAGTTCATCAAGGATCACTGCCAGCAGCAGTCCTTTTTTTCCATCTGCGGTATGACAGCTCAGAAAATGCGGCTGCAGACTGACAAATCCTGTATTTTCCAGTGCCTCTGGTTTATCTTTAATATCCATCAGTTTTTTCACCTGCTCTTTCGATATCAGGCTTCCCAAAAGTTCCTGTTTGATGATCGATACCGGCTGTTTTTTCACAGGATCCATAAGGAGATTTCCTGTATCATAAAAGCCGTATGTCTGCTGCAGCTTCCCCTGATATTTCAAAGTGACCGGGAAAATATTTCTTCTTCCAAACCGGAAGGTCTCGGTCACACATCCCAGAGTATAAAGTGTGCCATAAATCCCTGCCAGAAAAAGCAGAAATATTTTCACCGTCATGGTTCTTTCCGTTTCCAGTGCCTGATAGATCCCGCCAACCACAAAAGCTGTGAAATACAGAGCCAGAATGGTTTTTACAAGAAGGCCGCCTTTTTTCAGTCGAAAAGCAAACGACGCCATAAAAAAGGCGCAGCCGCCATGGATCAGTACAGCGGCAGGAAAAATGATCTTAAAAGGTGCACATACAAGCAGGCAGGATACAAAAGATCCAAAGGCAGCGGATATCACACATCTTCTGCGTTTCCCGTCAAGATGCAGAAATTTTCCCACAAGTCTTAAAAGCATGTAATCCATAAGGAAATTCGTCATAAAAACGATATCTATGTATATCCTCTGATACATAAGCTTCCCCCACTGCTGTTTCGTCTGCCATCGATTCTCAACTTTGGTAAGTGTATTTATTATAGGGCAGGCTCTTTGCATATTTTGTCAAATCCGGATGTCGATTCTTCTAACTTATCGGGTCGTTTCTGTCTGTCTCGACATTTATAGATTTTTTCTATGAATCGGCGACAAAAATGTATAAATTTCCGTACAATATTTGTATTTGTTGATTTTCGTACTTTATAGTGCTAAAATATTTTTTATTATATTTCGTAAAGAAATTCTATTATATGAGATACAGGAGGGAATCGAACAATGATCAATATTACCGGACATACCGGGCTTACCGGCCTTCTGGGAAGCCCCGTGGCACACAGCGTATCACCTTTAATGCACAATGAGGCATTCCGTTATCTTGGACTTGATTATGTGTATCTCTGTTTTGATGTAACAGAGGAGACCCTTCCCCAGGCTGTGGAAGGACTGAAAGCCTGTGGGATCAAGGGCTTTAACCTGACCATGCCAAACAAGAATAAGATCGTGGAGCTTCTGGACGAGCTTTCTCCCACTGCCCAGCTGATCGGAGCGGTAAATACCGTACGCAACGACAATGGAAAATTAAAGGGGTTTAATACGGATGGTTATGGATTTACTCAGTCTGCCAGAGATGCCGGCTGTGATGTAAAAGGGCGCACCATCACCGTTATGGGCGTCGGCGGTGCCGGAATGGCGATCTGCGGCCAGTCCGCCCTGGAGGGTGCAAAAAAGATCCATGTTTTTGCACGTCCTACCAGCCGTTACTGGGAACGTGCTGCTGCCATGGCAGAAAAAATGTCTCATATGACAGAATGTGAGATGATCCTTCATGAGATGGATGATCACACTGCGCTGAAGGACGCACTGGAGGAAAGCAATCTCCTCATCAACGCAACTTCTGTGGGAATGGTTCCGGATGTGACAGGCACCGTGATCCCGGACAAGACTCTGTTCCATCCGGAGCTTACCGTAGCCGATGTTGTATATGAGCCAAGAGAAACAAGACTTCTCAGGGAAGCCCGGGAAGCCGGATGTCCGACCTTTAACGGAATGTACATGCTGCTCCACCAGGGTGTAAAGGCTTTCCACATCTGGACCGGACTGGACATGCCGGTTGAACTCGTCAGGGAGAAATATTTTAAATAAAAAATATCCGGCAATACTGACCGCCTCCGCATCACAGCGTGGTCTCAATATTGCCGGATCAAAAATAAAGGCGGCCCGCCTATCACACGGGTCGCCTTTTATTTATCCGTCAATCATCTGTTTTGTTTATTTCTTCTCTTCCTGAACCTCGATCTTACGGATCGTCTTGTTCTTGATCTCTTCTTTGATGAAGTCAATGAACTCACCAAGCTCTTTCATTCCCTCATCGCCAAGATAGCGGCTTCTTACGGAAACCTTACCCTCTTCTTCCTCTTTTGCACCAACGATAAGCATGTAAGGTACTCTCTCAAGACGTGCCTCACGGATCTTGTATCCCATCTTCTCGGAACGTCCGTCTACAGAGCAGCGGATTCCTGCTTCTCTCATCTGAGCTTCAACCTTCTGTGCATAATCGTTATACTTCTCGGAGATCGGGATCACACGAACCTGCTCAGGGCAGAGCCATGTCGGGAACATTCCTGCGTATTTCTCAATGAGCCATGCCAGTGTTCTCTCATAGCATCCCATGGATGTACGGTGGATGATGTACGGACGCTGTTTGTCGCCATTCTCATCGATATAGTACATATCAAACTGCTCTGCGAGAAGTGCATCCCACTGGATCGTGATCATGGTGTCTTCTTTTCCGTATACGTTCTTTGCGTTGATATCAACCTTCGGTCCGTAG
Source organism: Blautia sp. RTP21359st1_E11_RTP21359_211015 (assembly GCF_040910705.1). NCBI lineage: Bacteria > Bacillati > Bacillota > Clostridia > Lachnospirales > Lachnospiraceae > Blautia > Blautia sp. RTP21359st1_E11_RTP21359_211015. Next base: position 42,907 of record NZ_JBDGAB010000011.1, on the reverse strand, counting down.
AAAGCAGCCTCGCCCACATCCTCTGTGAATGGAATGTTCAGCTCCTCAAGCATCTGGCGGATATGGCCTTCTGTCTCTTCCCATACCTCCGGCTCACCGATGTATTTCTCTTTGTTTGTCGGATCCCATTTGGAAAGATGATAGGTTACATCTTCCTCAACACCAAGTACCTGCAGACAGTACTGGGCAAGTGCGATACAGTCTTTGAACTCTTTTACCATCTGGTCCGGTCTTACGATCAGATGTCCCTCGGAAATAGTAAACTGACGAACTCGTGTCAGGCCATGCATCTCTCCGGAATCCTCATTACGGAACAGTGTGGAGGTCTCGCCGAGACGGATCGGCAGATCACGGTAGCTGTGCTGCTCTGCTTTGTATACATAGTACTGGAACGGACATGTCATCGGACGAAGTGCATAAACCTCTTTGTCCTTCTCCTCATCACCAAGTACGAACATACCATCTTTGTAATGATCCCAGTGTCCGGAGATCTTGTAAAGATCGCTCTTTGCCATAAGAGGAGTTTTTGTTCTTACGTATCCACGCTTTGTCTCCTCATCCTCGATCCAGCGCTGAAGCTCCTGCATCATGATCACACCGTTTGGCATGATAAGCGGAAGTCCCTGTCCAATCACATCTACAGTTGTGAAGATCTTCATCTCACGGCCAAGCTTGTTATGGTCACGTCTCTTTGCTTCTTCCATCTGCTCCAGATGCTCTTTCAGCTCATCCTTTGTAGCATAGGCTGTTCCGTAGATACGTGTGAGCATTGCGTTTTTCTCACTGCCTCTCCAGTATGCGCTGGAAGAAGAAAGAAGCTTGAATGCCTTGATGCCTTTTACACTCATCAGGTGCGGGCCTGCACAGAGGTCTGTCCAGTCTCCCTGTGAATAGAAGGAAATCTCTTCTCCCTCCGGAAGATCCTCGATCAGCTCAACCTTGTATGGCTCATTTTTCTCTTTAAAGTATGCGATGGCATCCTCACGGGATTTTGTAAAACGCTCGATCTTTGCGCCTTTTTTGATGATCTTTTTCATCTCTTTCTCAATGGCGTCAAGATCCTCCCGTGAAAATGGCTCGTGGTCGAAATCATAGTAGAAGCCTGTATCAATGGATGGTCCGATGGCAACCTTTGCCTCCGGGTATAAGTTCTGTACAGCCTGTGCCATTACGTGAGATGCTGTATGACGGAGAACTGCAAGGCCCTTCTCGTCTTTCGCTGTAAGGATATTCAGCTCACAGTCGCTGTCAAGAACTGTACGAAGATCTACGACCTCTCCGTTTACTTCTCCTGCACATGCAGCACGTGCAAGGCCTTCGCTGATGTCATATGCGATATCGATCACAGCTTTTGCTTCTGCATATTCTTTTTTTGAGCCGTCTTTTAATGTAATGATCATTGTTTTTTCTCCTTTCATTTTAAATGAAGTTTCTATGGTACACAGTATGTGTCTGCTTTTGCAAGAGATTCTGCAATAAAAAAATCCCTCACAGTACATCACATACTGTAAGGGACGAGTTCATTCATTCTCGCGGTTCCACCCTGCTTGCTCTGCTGCCCAGTCATGCCAGGATGCAAAGCCTCTTAATTATGATGATAACGGAATCACCGGACCGGATTGGGGCCACTCGGAGGTAGTCTTCGGCTGTTTCCCGATAAGATGTTTCCAGCACTTCACATCTCTCTCTGTAACGTTTCACAGCTTACTCGTCTCGTCAACGTGTTTTTTATTTCTTTTTCTGTGGTTCATTATAAGCGCAGTATTTTTATTTGTCAACGCATGTTGACAAAATTTTTGAGATTTCTCTTCTCGCACAGATCTACAGATTTCCCATGAGTTTGTCTTTGATAATGGCCAAAATCTCACGGGGAATGTAGATAAAAAGACGCCAGCTTCGATACCTGGAAGGTACCATGGCCACTTCCCGGAATCCACATTTTCTTGCAATGGCTGCTCCTCTCCATACATGAAAATTGTTCGTCACCACGCCTACGGAACAGTCTGTAGTTCCGATCTTTCTGCAGCTGAATTCCAAATTCTCTTTCGTACTGGTAGATTCCTCTTCCCGTATCAATCTGTCCCCGTCTATTCCGTGACCGGTAAGATAACGATACATAGCCTCTGCCTCGGAAATGTTTTCTCCATCGCCTTTTCCTCCAGAGAGCACTGCCTTCGTACCCGGATTTTCTTCAAGATAAAGAAGGGCCCTTCTGGCTCGTTCCAGAAGGGCAAGTGTCATCCGTGTTCCGTCCACATGGGCACCTAACACGATAATGTAATCCAGATTCTTCTTTACGCTCATTATCTTCCGCAGCAGTGTTTGTATTTCTTGCCGCTTCCGCATGGGCACGGATCGTTTCTTCCGACCTTGTGCGGTTTCACAACTGTGCCGGATTTCTTCTGCTCCATGTAGAGGGTTTTCTTTTTCTCTTCTGTGAAGATCTTGTCCCACTGAGGAAGGTTGTAAAGCCAGTCAGCCTTGGCATCTACCATGTTCTTATAGAGTGCCTCTTTATCAAATGCAAGGTTTACCTTGGTATCCTCATCCATAGTCTCGATCGGGTTCGGAACCTTCAGACTGTCATTGATTCCGTCAAGGAAACCAACCATAGTCATAACGTCCTGACCGTATTTCTCAGCAAGCTCTTTTACAGTTCCGGAAACAACCTCATCCGGGTTCTCAAGAAGCTGCTCATAAATATTCTTCTCAATGTTAAAATAATTTGCCCAGAAGCGCTGAAGCTTATTCTTATCTGCATTCTGATTATAAGCAATGGAACGCCACTGCTCAAGAATTGTCATATCGCTCATTGTCTGATCCTCTTTTCCAAAATTTTAGATAAATAAGACGGAGATTTATATTCCGCTTCGCAATTTCTATTTATTATATCATCTTTTGGCGAAGAAATCAAATATATCTGTTTCATATCCGAGTTATTTTATCACACTGTGATTTAGTTCAAGCAGATATTCGCGCCCCCGCAGGGGACTTACTTGCTTCAGTTAAAATATTTTCTGAGAAGATAAGTCGGAGTGCAGCTCCATGCGTGGCAGTAGCTGTTGACAATGCTGCTTCCATATGGAGATTCTACAGGATTTTCCGGATTATAAAGCTCCCAGAATGTATCCGCACCGTGGCTTAACATTCCGCCCCAGTAATATTTCATATATTCCATTGCCTGGTCTTTTTTACCACACATCAGAAGTGCTTCCACAAAATGATGGTTCATATACGGAGAAACCATTCCTTTTTCCGGTTTCAGTTCCACCAGACGATCCAGTATTTCTGCTCCTTCTTCGCCGCTGACTGCTTCCGCCAGAATAATCCATACCTGACTTGCTCATGATATAAATGGCAATATCGTGCTTTCCAAGCATTACCGCTATACCCCTGTTTTTCCCCATGAACATGAATTTTTTGAGATTCTCTGTCTGTATGACGGAACTGCCCACACTGCGATACAGGGGATCGAACACACTTTGCATACCGGAGATATCTGTATCATCCCACCGCATACCACTCACAGTGTGGGGATCTTTGATGACAGTGTTGCTTTTAATATTCTGGGCCATGCTGTTGCGTTTTCACGAAAATGATATTGAATCCATCCTTACAAAGGACAGCACCGGAAATTCTGTAACGGAAATCCTCAACTACCTGAACCGTCACTACCAGAGCGTTACCTTACATGAAGCTGCAAAGCATTTTGGCTATAGTACTTCCCACCTCAGTACCCTGATCAAGGAAAGTACCGGACGGACATTTTTACAGATCATCCGGGATATCAAGCTGAACCAGGCATGTCATGCTCTGCGTGAAACCTCTCTCAGCAATCTTGCGATCTGTGAACTTGTAGGGTATGAAAGTCCGGAGCATTTCATGCGTATTTTTTAAAAAACATATGGAATGACTCCCGGTGAATACCGGAAGAAGAACAGGGAATAAAAGATTACAAGATCTTATATATTTTCTGTATAACAGATGCCCTTCCGGGAGATACTTATCATATCCTCCCCTTTAGAATGCAGAGGGCTTCGCGATGGTGCAGGCCCTCTGCGTTTCTCTTTTCACACTGAAGGTCATTTCACACCAAGCTTCTCAAGCGCCTTCGCCGCCTGCTTCAAATTCTCAAACTGGATGGTATGGATACCGGCTTTTCCGGCTCCCTCACAGTTCACGGCACGATCATCCAAAAATACCGATTTCTCCGGTTTCAGGCTGTAACGCTTCAGAAGTGTTTTGTAAATATCCACCTCAGGCTTGATCTGCTGCACATCACAGGAAAATACCACTCCGTCCATATATTTCAGAAAAGACATATCCTGCTTTGTACGATCCAGCATATAAGTTCCGTAGTTGGAAAGGACATAGAGATGATATCCCTGATTTTTGAGATATTTCACCCAGGTTTCCGCATAATCATACAGATGCATACACTCCGGATCACGTCGTACCACCTCACGGATATCTGCTTCATATTCCGGTGCACTTTCCACAAATTTATCTACATACCAGGACTCCTCATGCTGTCCACGGTCCTGTTCCTCCCAGATCGGGTTTCGAAATACTGCATCTGCGATTTTCTGATACTTTTCTTCCGGGAAGTCATAGCTCCGAAGATACTCTTCCCAGTCATAGCCCATCAGCACATTTCCCACATCAAAAATAATATTCTCGATCATACGGTTTTCATCCTCTCTCGGCTTCTTATTTCCCCAGATCCGATACGCCATCCAGAAAACATACGCTACGATCGGTACCAGAACTGCTGCCGCAAAAGCCCCCCGGAACAAAGCCTGGGCGTTTTCACTGCTTCCCCAGGCAAATGCCATTGGAAGGCAGAATATAAGAAGTAATATGACAACACCTGCAAGTGCTGCGATTCTTTTAAAATTTTTCATTGAACTTCCTTTCACATGATACATCCGCTATTCTATCTGTTATTTTAACTGAATATCTCTTTGAACCAAAAGGGCGCCGGAGAAATTCTTCCCCGGCGCTTCCTGTTGTCATAATCCTGATACTGTAAAAATAATTATCTATAAATGATGTCGTTTCTTCCTGGTCCGTTAGAGATCATTGTGATCGGGAATCCAATATGTTTTTCTACGAACTCTACATATTTTCTGCAGTTCTCCGGAAGATCCTCATATTTTTTGATTCCACGGATATCGCATTTCCATCCCGGAAGCTTCTCAATAACCGGTTTTGCTTTCTCAAGCTGCACAGTTGTCGGGAATTCTGTTGTCACCTCTCCGTCGATCTCATAGCCTGTGCAAACCGGGATCTCATCCAGATATCCCAGAACATCCAGTACTGTAAAAGCAACGTCTGTAGCTCCCTGGAGACGGCATCCGTATTTGGATGCAACACAGTCGAACCATCCCATACGTCTCGGACGGCCTGTAGTAGCACCGAACTCACCACCGTCACCGCCACGTTTTCTCAGCTCATCTGCTTCCTCGCCGAAGATTTCAGAAACGAATGCACCTGCTCCAACTGCACTGGAGTAAGCTTTGCATACGGTTACGACCTTCTTGATCTCATATGGAGGCAGGCCTGCACCGATGGCACCATAAGCAGCCAGTGTGGAAGAGGATGTAACCATCGGATAGATTCCGTGATCCGGGTCTTTCAGAGTTCCGAGCTGTCCCTCAAGAAGAACCTGTTTTCCCTCTTTCAGTGCATTCCAGAGATAGAGAGATACGTCGCATACGTATGGCTCAACCATCTTCTTGTATTCCATCAGCTCATTCATGATGTCTTCCGGTTTCAGAAGAGGCTTATGATAGAGATGCTCAAGTGTTACGTTCTTGGTCTCGCAGATACGTACAACCTTCTCTTTCAGTGCTTCCTCATCAAAAAGCTCACTTACCTGGAAGCCGATCTTTGCATATTTGTCAGAATAGAACGGAGCGATTCCGGATTTTGTGGAACCGAAAGCCTTGCCTCCAAGACGCTCCTCTTCATACTGATCGAACAGAATGTGGTAAGACATTACCATCTGTGCTCTGTTGGAGATCAGGATCTTCGGTGCCGGTACTCCACGGCCTACTACTTCGTTGTACTCCTTGAAGAATACCGGAATGTTCAGTGCAACACCGTTTCCGATGACACTGGTCGTATGTCCGTAAAACACACCTGACGGAAGTGTATGAAGTGCGAATTTACCGTAATCATTTACGATGGTGTGGCCCGCATTGGCTCCACCCTGAAATCTTACGATGATATCGGCTTTCTCAGCAAGCATATCTGTGATCTTGCCTTTACCTTCATCTCCCCAGTTTGCTCCTACTACTGCAGTTACCATAACACAGTTCCTCCTTGTGTCTTTCTCTATTATTCGGAACGGCATGTTCTCTGCCTGTAATACACAGAGACACGTCATTCCTGTCTGTGTTCATTTCTTAATGTTTATAACATCTTGGAATTATACGTTGATCTCAACCTTAACGCCAAGCAGATCCTTATGTGCATCCAGAACCGGCTGTACCACATTGGCGATAAATGCCTCTGTCTGCTCTTTGGCACGTCCTGTATATCTGGACGGATCCATGGATTTCTGAAGATCCTCAAGAGTCAGGTTAAATGCCGGATCTGCTGCGATCAGCTCAAGAAGATTGTTATCTTTACCCTCTACCTTCACGTTCTTTCCTGCTTCCATGGAAAGCTCACGGATACGCTCATGAAGTTCCTGACGGTCTCCGCCTGCCTTAACTGCATCCATCATGATATTCTCAGTTGCCATAAATGGAAGCTCAGACATCAGTCTCTTCTCGATAACCTTCGGATAAACAACCAGTCCGTCTACAACATTGAGGCAGAGATCCAAGATTCCGTCGATCGCAAGGAATCCTTCCGGAACGCTGAGACGCTTGTTTGCAGAGTCGTCCAGAGTTCTCTCAAACCACTGTGTTGCAGATGTGATCGCCGGGTTCAGTGCATCGATCATCACATATCTGGACAGGGAAGCAATTCTCTCACTTCTCATCGGATTTCTCTTATATGCCATAGCGGAAGATCCGATCTGGGATTTCTCAAATGGCTCCTCTACTTCTTTCAGATGCTGAAGAAGACGGATATCGTTGGACATCTTATGTGCACTTGCAGCGATTCCCGCAAGGATATTCAGCACACGGGTATCAACCTTTCTGGAATAGGTCTGTCCGGAAACCGGATAGCAGGATCTGAATCCCATCTTCTCTGCGATCATCGGATCGATCTTGTCGATGGTCTCCTGATCCCCGTCAAAAAGTTCCAGGAAGCTAGCCTGTGTACCGGTTGTTCCCTTGGAGCCAAGAAGCTTCATAGTGCTTAATACATACTCAAGGTCCTCAAGATCCATCAGGAATTCCTGAGTCCAGAGAGTTGCTCTCTTACCTACGGTTGTCGGCTGTGCCGGCTGGAAATGAGTAAACGCCAGAGTCGGCTGATCCTTATACTGTGCAGCAAACTTGGAAAGCTCAGCGATCACGTTCACAAGTTTCTTGCGGACAAGTTTCAGTGCCTCTGTCATAACGATGATATCCGTATTATCTCCTACATAACAGGAGGTCGCTCCCAGATGGATGATACCTTTTGCCTTCGGGCACTGTACACCAAACGCATACACGTGAGACATTACATCATGGCGAACCTGACGCTCACGCTCCTTAGCCACATCATAGTTGATATCATCCGCATGAGCTTTCATCTCGTCAATCTGCTCCTGGGTGATGTTAAGGCCAAGCTCACGTTCCGTCTCAGCAAGTGCGATCCACAGCTTTCTCCATGTGCGGAATTTCATGTCCGGGGAAAAAATGTACTGCATCTCTTTGCTTGCGTACCGCTCTGACAGCGGGCTTACATATCTGTCTGTATTCATTATTATCCTCCTGATTACATACATCCGGGCCGGAATGGCGAATGATCCGTTATCTGCCCGAATCTGGTTAATTCACGCCTCTTGAAATTATATAACATTGCCTCTTTAAAAGCAACCGTTTGTTACTCCATACCCTGATGGAATTTTCCCAAAAATTCCCTCATTCTGCCATTTTCGGAAGAAAATACCTCCTGCGGCGTTCCCTCCACTGCGATCACACCCTTATCCATAAAGATGATACGGTCGGAAATATCTCTTGCAAAATTCATTTCATGAGTAACGATCACCATGGTGATATGCTCCTGAGCAAGATCCTTGATAACCTTCAGGATCTCACCGGTCAGTTCCGGATCAAGTGCAGATGTAGGTTCATCAAAAAACAGGATCTTCGGATTCATAC
>NZ_JBDGAB010000011.1:0-34488 GCF_040910705.1 Blautia sp. RTP21359st1_E11_RTP21359_211015 | reverse complement strand
CCTTCAGAGGTGCATCCACTATATTTTTCAGTACGGAAAAATGCGGAAACAGATTGAACTGCTGGAACACCAGTCCCACATCACCGTTTTTGATGATCTCGCCGCTGTCCGGCATCTCAAGTCCTGTGGCACAACGCAGGATGGTTGACTTGCCGGAACCGGAAGGACCGATGATACTTAAAACTTCTCCCTCTTCCACGTCAAGAGAGATATCTTTGAGAACTTCCAGTCCGTCAAAGCTTTTTTTGATATGTTTCATTTCAAATAATTTCATATTTTATACTCTCCATTCCGGTTAGCGATAGTAATTCATACTTTTCTCAACCTTCTGCATCACAACAGCCACGATCAGATTGAACACATAATAAAATATCGCAGCGATCACAAATGGCATCATTGTTGTCTGTGCACTTGCGATCTGCTTGGCAATGGTAAACATCTCCGCAACTGCCACAACAAACGCAAGGGAAGTATCCTTGACCAGCGTAATGACCTCATTCGTAATAGACGGCAAAATCCTCTTGATCACCTGTGGAAGGATGATGCGGAAAAATGTCTGTACCTTATTGTATCCAAGGATCTTTGCAGCTTCATACTGTCCCACCGGCATGGATTCAATGCCGCCGCGATAGATTTCTGCAAAGTAAGCTGCATAGTTGATGGCAAATGCGATAAATACAGCGATCAGACTATATCCCATGGAAATACGGATCCCGAAAATAAAATAAGGGCCGAAATATACCACCATCAGCTGCAGCATCAGCGGCGTTCCTCTCATGATGGATATGTACCCGGATACAATGGTACGGATCACTTTGTTTCTGGACATTCTGCCAAAACAGATCAGAAGTCCCAGCGGCAGAGAAAACAGCAAGGTTACAAAAAAGATCTCAATAGAGACCAGCATTCCTCCTGCCAGCTGCTGGAGCATTACACTAAAACTCATTTTTTTCCTCCTGGTTCGGAGTATCAGTCCCATTTATCGGACTGATACCTGTAATTCCTGTAAACAACAGGAAATGAGCGTGTACGGCAGCTCTTTCTGCGCCGAAGCACCCTCATTTCCTTTTTATGCGGAAGCTCCAAAAGCTTCTGCTATGTTTCTTATTTCTACTGCTGTTGGATAGCTTAAAAAATTATCTTCACAGCTTTTACTGTGCCGGATCTGTACCGGATCATTTGGATTCAGAATCGGTTTCTTTCTCTGTGCTGTCTGCACTTTCTTCTGTGTCAGCTTCTGCTGAATCAGAATTCTCTGTCTTATCCTTGTCCTCGCTGATGCAGAGCATGCTCTTATCCAGTTCATACTTATCTGCAAGCTTGTCTACCTCACCGGACTCATCAAGTTTCTCAACTTCATCCCATACAAGCTCTTCCAGTTCATCATTTCCCTTCTTGAATCCGATGCCATACTGCTCGTTCTGGATCGGCTCGTCAAGGATCACATATTTATCCTTGCCTCTCTGGGAAAGCTGATAATTAGCAACACCGATATCAACAGCAACAGCGTCTGCAGCTCCGGAATCAATATTCATAAATGCAGTGTTGTAGTCCGGATTCTCTGTAAGAGATGCAAAGCTGTCCTTCAGTTCCTTATTGTCATCGTTGTTCAATGCGTCCAGTGCAGCGGATGCAGCCTGTACAACTACGTTCTTGCCCTTAAGATCCGCAAGCTTCTCAATTCCGGAATCCTTGGCAACTACGATCACCTGCTCATTGTTGATGTATGGATCACTCCATGTATAGTCATCCTCACGTCCGTTGATAGTAAATCCATTCCATATACAGTCGATCGTTCCGGAGTTCAGCTCCATATCCTTGGAATCCCAGTTGATAGGCTTCTTAACAAGTTCCCAACCAAGATTATCACATACTTCCTGGGCAAGGTCAAGGTCAAATCCTACATATTCTCCGTTATCATCCTTATATCCGAACGGAGGATATTCAGCATCAAATCCTACGATCAGGGTCTTATCCTCAACACCTGCCTGTACACTCACTCCTGTTACCATCATTCCTATTGTCATCGCTGCCGCCATTACTACTGCAACTGTTCTTTTCTTCATGGTCATTCTCCTTTTTTCGGTTATCTCTTTATCACATGGTCACTCTACCACGTGAAAGCGTATGGTTATAGTAACATACCCAAAAGGAGCTGTCAAGAGCAAACCTTCTGCTCTGCCAGATAATCTTTGTATTTCATTCTGGCCGTTTTCAGATATGTTCTGGAAATTGGGATTTCCGTCTGTCCGACCACAAAACTGTTCTTCTTAAGTGAAGTTACCTTCTCCATGTTGATACAAAAGCTCTGATGACATCTCAGAAAGCTACTGTCTGACAGCTGTCCCGAAAAATCCCCCAGCCTGGCTCTGCAGCTGATCTTTTTTCCATCGGTAAGATGAAATGTCACACTGTGAAGACTACTGGATATATATGCCAGATGATCGTGCTGCAGTGTATAAACCTGTGTCCTGTAGCGAAAATACAGCGCTCTTCCGCCTTCACGCCTGCATACCTCCAGGATATGTACCAGAACATGTTCCAGTTCTCCACTTTCAACCGGTTTGACCAGATAGTTATAGGCAAACACTTCAAATGCTTCTTTATAGAATTTTTCATTCTCTGCCACCAGCACAACCGGGATATAATGTCCTTTCAGGCGCATTGCCCGCACAGTTTCCAGACTCCTGCCCTGATCACCATCCAGTCCCAGAAATATCAGATCGCAGATCTTGTGTCCCTCTGCCAGTCCCTTCAGGAGACTCTCTCTGGTCCGATACAGAAGGAGCTCTGCATCAGGGACCAGTGTGGAAAGCTGCCTGTACAGCTTCTGTGCATCCTTTCGTATTTCATCACATATCGCGATCGTCATCACTGCCATTGCCGTGTTTTCCTCCCTCATGCTCTTTCTGATATTAACATTTTATTTTCAAAGAAAGACCTACGCAATATGTGCTTCTAATTGTGCCTTGTTTTTTTACAAATTATTGCAATTCATGATCTGTTTTCGTATAATAATGTCATATAAGCACCAAAAGGAGTACTACTATGTCTGATTTCAGCAACAAATGCCGGGAATACCTAAAGGATACAGGAGAAAACGTTTATCAGTTATCTGCTTCTTCGGGACTTGACCGTACCTCGCTACAACGTATGATCACAGGGAAACGTCTTCCCGGTATTGATTTTGTGCGCCAGTTCTGCGATTCCCTCCGGATCAATCCTTCCCAACGCAGGGAACTGATGGAATTATATAAAATAGAAAAAATTGGAAAAGAAATATATTACAACCGCAAATATATACAGGAGCTTCTGGGTGTTATCAGCTCCCAGCAGGTCATTTCCCGGGAGGGTTTTCTCAGGCTTCCATCCTTTCCCTTTTACCGTGGAACTTTTTCTCTTGATGTGGAAAAGAAGGTCCTGAGCCTTTTTGAGGACATCCTGTCTTCCGGTTCTTCTGAAACGATCCGTACCAACCTTCCGGCCAACTGCCGGCTTCTTGTACAGATCTTTTCCCATCTTTATCCCAAATATGAGAAACTGCCACCGGTGATCCAGATCCTGCCGCTTCACCAGAACCCGTCCGCCTCACCGGATTACAACATGAATCTGGAAACCTTTCTCTGCACACTCCTTCCGATCCTGTCAGGTTTTGTGGGCTACCAGCCATATTATTACTATACTCAGACAGGCCGAGAGTTTTCCAGCTATGAACTGTTTCCTTTTTTCTTACTCACTGAAAAAAAGCTGCTGCTGTTATCCTCGGATATGATGACCTGTATTTTTACTGAAAATCCGGAAGCGATCCACGCATATCAACAGGAATTCCGGCGGGCTCTTGAGAATTCCAGCCAATTCTTCCTGCAGTCGGATTCTCCGGACAGGATCCTTAATATCTTTGGTTCTATCATGCAGACAAAGATCTCAACAAATTTTGCACTGGAATCTCATCCCTGCCTTGCACTGATGTCCTATGGTCCGGGCTTTATTCAGTCATTGTTTGATAACAGGGATATCGATCTTTCCGATCCGGTCTATACCCAGCTGGCAGCGGTTCTGAAACAGCCTTCCTTTGCTTTTACCGAAGCTGCCTTTTCCTGCAATTATTTTACACTGAACGGGATCCGGAAATTTGCCCGTACCGGACTCCTTGACGGACCTTATTCCTACCATCAGACTCCTCTTCCGAAAGAAGAGCGAAAAAAAGCCCTCAAGCATCTTCTTGACACAGATATGGGACATGAAAAATGCAGGATCCTGAAGCCTTCCGTACTTCCTGAAACCGGGATCCATCTGGAAGTTCTGTCTGACTATTCCGTTTTTCTCTGCTTTCTTTCCGAAAAAGATACTTTTCTCTGTATCTATCTGAAAGAAACCAGTATTGGACAGGCCCTGAATGATTACCTCTGTTCCCTGTCTGAGGAAGAATCCGTATATACAAAAAAAGAAGCCCAGCAGATCCTGCTGGGACTTCTTGAACAGCTTTAAGAGCCGGTACTTCTGTGATATTCTCTTGTGAGATCCTCCAGGATCCTGTCGGTTTCTCCGGATGCGATATGCTGCTCCGGGAGACCGGCAAAGCTTTTCAGAGCCTGGTCTGTTTCCTGCCTTACCATTTCATCTGTCTTCAGATCTTCCTGTCGTTTCCTGTATTCTTCTTCACTGTGAACACTGCGGTAGGCCAGAAGATAAACCTTCATCGCTTTCTCTGAATGCTTCTCCTTCCATGCTTTCCAAAAGCAATCCAGCGCTTTATCCATCTGGAACAGGTAACTGTATGCGCATCCCTGATTATGCAGGATCCTTTCACGCATCTCTCCGGTGATTTCTTTCCCGCCATGCTCCAGAAGCTTCTGATAAACACGGAGTGCATTCACATACATCCGATTCTCCATCAGCGCATCACCTTTGCGTTTCTCCCGTATTTCTTCAGGTTCACGTTTTCTGGCTTCAATGCGCCCGTTTAAGGTCTTAAGCTCTTCATAAGCCAGATAATTGATCTCTTTAAATATCGGATACAGTACTTCTTCAAGTCCGGCCTCTCTTCCAATATAAGGTTTCAGCTTGGCCGCAAGCTTCGGAAGCTCCAGTTCTTCCTCCAGCCAGGTACAGAGCTTACTGCTGATCAATGAGCTGTCCACAAGATAAAGATTGTTATAAAGATAATAGCAGAGTTCTTCTATAGAATAGATATTGGTACTGATATTTTCGATATAAAACGGCTTCTCTGCCTTTTTTACCTGACATAAAATATATCCGCTCATGCCTGCTTCCTTTCTTCCTGCTCATCCCATCGTACCAGTTCCCTCCAGATCTTCCCACTGGAAGGATACATTTCGCCAAAGCCCAGATCCTCTACTGTGATCTCACAGTCTCTCGGCGATACGTATTTCAGCGTGAGGGAAAGCCTTGAAGTCCGATTAGGCCGCTTTGGCAGACCCTCAAGTGCCATGGCCACACGTTTCTTCTCGGTTTCTTCCGGAATACTTACCACAAATACCAGTTCACTGGTATCATCCAGGATCAGCTCGCAGGATGCACTGCATTCATACCAGTTGCTGCCGCTTTCGATCAGCGGATAGTAAGCCGGAGAGCCCATCACCCGCATATCCATTCCTACGTCCGCAGCCACCAGCGAATCGCTTAAATAGCGGTAACCTTTGAGTTTTTTATCCTCCAGCCTGTCCTTACCGGCTATGCAGGCTCCCTTTGCAAAAAGATTGTTTCCGTAAAAAACCTTCCGTCCCTGATGACACAGGAGCTTTACAGACTGCTGTGCCCACTGCTGGTCAAATCCTTCTCCCGTGATCTGCACACTGGAGAAGAGCTCTTTGCCGAGAGTCTTACTGATAAAACGGTAAAATTCCACATCACGGATCTCTTCTTCCGGTTCAAGCTTTGTACTGACCGGATCCTCCAGTTTTACAAGCACCGGTCTGGAAGAGCCGTTGATGGTCAGCTTCCGGAAAGTTACCGTATCGCCTGCAAAGGCATACCATCCTACACTTCGATTCCAGGTTTCCCGTTTCTGTCCCAGTGCATAATAATAAAAGCTCTCGCCATAGTCCATAAGCATATATTTCTCACGGGAAAAACCTGCAAGGCTGCAGGCCTTCTGATAATTCCGTACCTGAAGTGTACTAAGCTCCGGCGATGTGATACAAAGGCACCGGGTATTCTTTACGATATCCTGGATTCCCAGAAATTTCAGGATTCCCCTTAGAAAATGTGCCAGAAGCTCTGCCGGCTCTTTTTCCTCTCCTGCCACCTGGATCTTTTCTTCCTTCTGACAGATATCATAGATATTTCCGATCATGATCCCGCCCTTTTCCCTGGCAAAATACTCTGCTTCCAGGCCTACGCAGTAATCACCGTGATCGGTACGATAGCAGATACAGCCCGGAGCTTCGTACTGACTGGCTCCTACCTTCATGGAAAGAGAACGGGCTTCTTCTGCTTTTCTGTCATAATAACAGATCTGTGTGTATTCTTTTCCAATATCAATTCCTATGATCAAGTCACGAATTTCATTCATCTTTCCGGTTCCTTCTCTATGACAAACATTTCATTAACGTACTGTTCCTGCCGGAGATACTGTGCCAGCTTCTCCTTCACTTCCGTATCTTTCTCCAGTTTCCTTGCACAGAGTATTTGATTGATCAGCTGATATTTGCTGGATGCCTGGTCATTACTCTGGCTCATGGTCAGTATTTTTTCTTCCGTTTTGTGTACACCGGTTTCATCTTCTGTCTGGAAATAATATCGCAGGGTCTCTCCATAAAACAATGTAAATGCTCTGGCAAAAATTCCCTCATAGACATTTTTGAGCGGTTCACTTTTATAGTCCGGTACAGTTCCAAGTCCTGTATCCAGGGAATAATACAGTGTGACCAAAGTCTCCGGTGAAGTATGATACTCTACAAAAGTCTTATCATCCAGCTGATACGGTCGCAGGATACTCTGATCCAGATTCCGGAAAAACTCAAATAGCATTCCTTCCTTTACACAGGAGGAGAGGATTTTTTCCTCCATTTCCAGATTTTCTTCATCAGCAGTTTTTTCTTCGGAAAGCAGTTTCAGAAGGGTCAGGTCACAGATCCGGTCTCCGGGCCACTCCTTTTCTCTGCGATTTTTCAGATACTCCTTAAGTCCAGGCATCTCCGGCATTTCTTTTACAAACATTCCGTAAGACATCAGAGTCAGATACGCACCAATCACACTCTCTTTTCCGGAATGACGGATATATGCTTTCAGGATATCCGCACCCTCTGGCCGGTAATCCCAGTTAAACATCAGAAGAGAAAGGATCCTCTCCTCCAGATTATAGGTATCCATCTCAAACCCACAGGCACTTTTCCAGATATCCAGAAGTTCATCCACAGGTCCAAACCGGAATTTCATCAGATACATGAGGATCACTTCATCATAGATTCCCTGTCGGTATACATGAGAGGAAAGTGCGATCAGCTCTTCGTCTTCCGCACAGTCACAGCGGATGATCATACGGCTTACCAGCTTCAGAAGCGCACGCTCCTCTACTCCTTCAAATCCAAATGCTTCCACCACGCTCATAGCCTGCGGAAACAGTCCCCGCTGGATCAGGATCTCCAGAAGGGTTTTCCGGTCGACCATGGCATATTCCCGATAATCCATCATCTCCAGACAGGCATCCAGATCTTCTCCCTGCACGTGATCCCGATAATAATCCAGGATCTTTTTGCGGATCAGCCTCTTATATTCATCGGTAAACGCCGGTGAAAGGACCAGTTTCTGAAAAATTCCCAGATTCTTACGACTGATCTCCTGACCCTGACAGTAATACAAAAGCACAGCCGGTTCATCCGCCCCTTTTTCCAGCACTGCCGGAACCATCTCACGATCATCAAAAAGTGGTGTCAGATTATAATCTACCGTAGCAGCATAACGTCTCTGTTTTTCATCCTGAAATACAACGGCCGCATCTTCGCTGCAGATCCTTGGGTAAGCGATCCCATGGATACACGGATAGATTTCTTCCTGTTTCATCTGTCTGTGACGGACGATCACACTGCGGACCTTCGGATCATCCGTATACAGCCGGCAGGTAAACATTCTGGAGGCGATCACCTGCGCTTTTTCGCTGTCCGATGGTTCCCGCATGAATTCCTGATAAACAGCGGCATAATTTTCATTCATCCGGCCTTCCCGTAACTTACGGAAAGCAAATTCTTCCATGCTTTCACGATAACTTTCGTATGTCTGTGGATCACGTTCCTTCCCTGCAATGATGCATGCATACAGATAGGCACGCTTGGAATCACCGAGAGTATTGTTGTTATAGGTAAAATACATCAAAAGCGGTTTCGGCAGGACTCTCCGATAAGAAGTATCCAGTGTTTCCACATAATATTCATACAGCCGTGTGATCCGAATCCCGCGGTCCACGGCAGCGGAAAACCACTGAAAATATTCCGGTTTTCTTGGATTTCCCTTCATAATATATTTACAGATAGCTTCCACGGTATCATCCGACGGAAAGGCTTCACATCCCATGGCCATAGCACGGTACAGACTTTCGTTAAAAGCTTTCTCATAACCGGAAAGATATGCCAGGCGCATGACCAGCTCTTCCGTCAGCATCTGTTCTTTTCCTGCAAAAAGGAATACCTGGGCCCAGAACCCATTGATTCGATGCAGCAGAGACATATCTGCACAAATACTGTTCCATGCTTCCAGATACAGAAAAGGACTTGTACATCCCCGCTCAAAAAGTTCCTCCATCAGAAAGATCTTTTTTGACGGAGAAAGCGTATGATCCATTTCAAATACCAGTTTCAGAAGGATAAAGCTGTCTTCCTTCTGCATCTGGAAATTCTGTACCTTGCGGAGGGCCTGTTCCTTATCCCGGTACAGCCCGGTCTGTGTACACAGATACAGATAAATCCCTGCCAGTTCCAGTTCATTGTGATGAAAGGATTTATTCTGATAACGCTCAAGGATTTCTGAAGCCTGGTCATCTTCTCCTTCCAGATGAAGAAGATAGGCTTCCAGAAGCTGATATTCCGGATATTTCAGTCCGTTTTCGCCCATACGGTCAAGCTTCTCATGAGTAGAGGCTGTCCAGGCCTGAAAATCTGTTCTTTTACAGAGATATCCCAGGTATTCCTTCATCAGAGATATCCGGTACTGTTTTTCCAGAAGATCCAGGTTCACGGCACTCTCAGTTCCTCTGGATGCAAGAACGTGATATACCAGTTTCTGGTATGGGGTTTTTACAATGATCTCGCCGTACTGATTTCCTTTTCCAAGTTTTTCCTGGCGGATCACATAGTTTATTTCACAGGTACTTCCGATAAAATCCTCTTCTGTGACCACATGCTTGCCTGCCTCCAGAAAATCCCCGTTTACCTCAATATCTGCCCGCAAGTGTCCCCATCCGCTCCTGTGGATATAAAGGGATTCCTGAACAGATTCACTGACATCATAAAAACCGGCCTCTTCTCTGTTCAGACTCAATGTCACCTTTTCCTTGGCACCGGCTGCGATCAGAAATTCCTCCAGATGCTGATAGGTCACCGGCTGCTGTGACATTCCTGCATAAAGAGAACGGATCTTCTCACTCTGATCACTCAGGATCAGGGAAAAATGTCGTTCTGTAAAGATCCGGTAAGCCTCATGGAAATCTTCCTTTGCAATATGCAGAAATTCTTCCAGAGAAGATACCTTTCTGCCTGCACTCTTCACCTCTTCCGTCTGTACCTGTACAGTGAACGGCAGCTTATATTCTCCGATACTGGTAGTAAAACACAGCCAGCCTTCAAAGCTCTCTCCCGGCTTCATTCCCTCTGCATCTACCCCATAAGGCATGCGCACTGTGGTTCCGGAAAAGCGGTCAAATCCGGGCACCAGTCTCCGGTCAGATGAAGTCACAAAGCCACTGATCCTGCGGTTGTCATCGGTACCGAAATAAATCTCATCCTTTGTAGTCTCTCCTGCCTTCAGCGTAGCGAAAATACGGTCCTGTGAAAACAGAAGCTCAGGCTGTTCATAAATAAATTTTCCGTTAAGAAGCTGTTCTATCCTCTTTTTCAAAATATATACTCCTCATCAATATACACTGATTGTTGTCACTCGTATTTTATGATTATACACCAGATCAGAATGTGGCGCAACAGGTGTTCGCCTCTGTCCTTTTTATAAAGTTTCTGTTGGAAAAGCACGAAAAGCACGTCCGGCTCATAAGCTATAAGGAAATCCCCTTTGAGGTGAACCCTTGAAAACCTTTCTGAAACCGCTTTCTTTTGCGGAAGAGCAGTTCTATCTTCTGCAGCTCCAAAGGGGCGATCCGGAAGCAAAAAATATTCTTATCGAACACAATCTCCGCCTCGTAGCACATGTTGCAAAAAAATATCAGGGATGTGACGAGGATCAGGATGATCTGATCTCCATAGGCACCATAGGTCTGATCAAAGCCATTTCCACCTTTGATCCCAGCCGGACTTCCAAGCTTTCCACTTATGCTGCACGGTGCATTGACAATGAGCTTCTCATGATGTTCCGTGCCCGCAGGAAACGTTCCAGAGAAGTTTCTCTCTATGAGCCCATCGGCACAGACCGGGAAGGCAACGAGATCAGCCTTCTCGATATCATTGAAAGTCCACCCGTTGATGTTGTGGATGATTGTTTCAAAAGGGACAGCATTTCCTATCTTCTCCGTTGTATCCGGACAGTACTCTCCCCAAAGGAATACCAGGTGATCTGCTGCCGCTACGGTTTGAATGGTCAGGAGCCACTGACCCAGCGAGAGATTGCTGAAAATCTCTCCATCAGCCGCTCCTATGTATCCCGTATCGAAAAGAACGCTCTTCGAAAACTCCGTACTCTTTTTCCTGAAAATCAGTAAAGGGGAGAACGTTCTTTTCGTTCTCCCCTTTACTCTCTTATCCACCCTTTCGGATCATTCACCTCTTCGGAGAATATCAAATACCTCCGGCATCTCAGTCAGTTTCACATAGATCCTCTGCTGAGCATGTGGTGCACTCTCCATAGCTTCGCCCTCTTCATTATAAATGGCTTCCACTGTGACCGGAATATTCCTTCCGTCCGGTTTCATGATCTCGATGGTCTCTCCTACAGAAAACTTGTTTCTCTGTGTCAGTCTTGCCAGACCTCTCTCATCGATCTCTTCTGCAAATCCAAGATATGTGTATTCTCTTACATATGTGTTGCTGTCATAGATCTGGGTATTCTCATCCGGCTTTCCGTAAAAAAATCCGGTGGTAAACTGACGGTAGGTACAGTTTGAGATCTGCTCCTGATACCACGGCATATTTGCATGATATTTTTCCGGACTTTCCATACAGTCGTCAATGGCTTTGCGGTAGGTTCTTGCCACTGTTGCCACATAAAGAGCTGTTTTCATACGTCCTTCGATCTTCAGGCTGTCAATACCGCTTGTAAGGATATCTTCCATATGTTCTACCATACAGAGATCCTTGGAATTAAAAATAAAAGTTCCTCTCTCATTTTCAAATACCGGCATGTATTCTCCCGGACGCTTCTCCTCCACAACAGAATATTTCCATCTGCAGGGATGGGTACAGGCTCCCTGATTGGCATCTCTTCCTGCCATAAAGTTACTGAGAAGACATCTTCCGGAATAGGAAATGCACATGGCGCCGTGGATAAACGTTTCAATCTCCATATCCTCCGGAATATGTGCCCGGATCTCCCGGATTTCTTCCAGAGAAAGCTCTCTTGCACTTACCACACGTTTAGCACCAAGGTTATACCAGAAACGGTAAGTCTCATAATTGGTATTATTTGCCTGTGTACTGATGTGACGCTCGATCTCCGGGCAGATTTCCTTTGCATACATAAAGATTCCCGGATCTGCGATGATCAGTGCGTCCGGTCCGATCTCCTTCAGTTCCTGAAGATATTCCCTTACACCCTCAAGATCACGGTTATGCGCCAGGATGTTTACTGTCACATAAACCTTTACACCATGGGAATGGGCAAATGCGATTCCCTCACACATATCTTCTTTTGAAAAATTCTTAGCCTTTGCACGAAGTCCAAAAGCTTCTCCGCCGATGTAAACAGCATCTGCACCATATATGACGGCAACCTTTAAAACCTCAAGGCTGCTCGCCGGAACCAATAGTTCTGGTCGTTTCATAAACCTGTTCTCCTGTTTTTACACTTACAGCCGCTCCGTCTCCAAGAGGAAGCACCGATGTACGAAGCACCGGACTGTGAGTCAGCTGCCAGAGATATTCTCTCATTCTTTTATAGATTGTACGGTTACGCCGTTCCACAAGATAATGAGATTCAATAATATCCCCTTCCTGCAGCACGTTGTCAGATACCAGCACGCTTCCCTCTTTCATCAGTCTCAGCACGTCAGGAAGCCAGTGGATATACTGGCCCTTGGCTGCGTCCATGAAGATCATATCAAAGGTTCCGGTAAGATTCTTCAGGATCTCTCCGGCATCTCCCTCCAGAAGCGTGATCTGTGACTCTCTTCCTGCGCGCCTGAAATTATCCTTTGCGACAGGAATTCTTTTTTCATAATTCTCTATGGTAACAATTTCCATATCTTCCGGCCCATACTCACACATAAGAAGTGTGGAGAAGCCTACGGCAGTCCCCACCTCCAAAATGCGCTTCGGTTGTTTCAGTGCCAGAAGCATCCTCATAAAGCTCTGCATATCTCTCCGGATGATCGGCACCCGGTCTGCAAGTGCCTTTGTCTCCAACTCCTGCAGAAATGGAGTATTCCCCATATCCAGTGAATTGATATAGGTCTGCATGCGTTCTTCTACGATCACTGGCTGTTCGATCCTTCCTTGCTCTCTTCTCCTGACAGCACTGCAATGATCCTGGTCGGTGTATAAGCTGTACTGAGAAGGTATGTACCTGCTTTAATCTGTCCGTGATATGCGGACATTCTTTCCTGTATGGTAAATGCAAGCGCATCCTTGATAAGCCCCTTCTGCTCCAGTGTCTTGCCTACTTTATATGCAGAGGCACCTTCTTTTATGACTACCGTGACCTGCTGTCCCTCTCCCGGGCTCATAGCCTGCTGGTTAAACACATCGTAGCCAAACTGATATGCTGATTTTCCAACCCAGATCAGAAATACGATAATAAAGATATATACAGCGGTTTTAAATACCCCTCCAGCCAGAAAAACGCCGGCCCTGCCAACCTTGTCTCTTGTGTCTGCCATAGTCTTTCCTCCTATAAGTCAGGAATCTGTATGTCGATCCCGTCCACCAGCGTCCTGCATATCCGCTGCATCAGTCTGCACAGCGCAAGCTCTGCGTCGAGATAGGCATTTACTTTCAGGTTCTGTCTCAGACTTGCAGACTCCTGATTGAGCTGTTCCGCAATATGGAACAGCTCATCCTTGTCTGAATGATTCTGCAGTCTGAAATTATCTCCACGGAATCTCATCACTCTGGCTTTCAGCTCAGGATCCCCTTCAAGCTGGGCTGCCTGTTTCTGATATTCCTGATATTCATCGCTTCTGTGCACAGCATCGAGAAGCTTCTCGATCTCCATGCTGATCTCATCCATGAACCTACGCCTCCATAATGATAGGCAGGATCATAGGATTTCTCTTGGTCCGTTTCCACAGATACTCTCCAAGGGCATCCTTGACCTCGGTTTTGATCTTGCCCCAGTCCGTGATATTGTTCTCCAGGCAGGAATCCAGTGCAGTTTCCACAACCTGTCTGGCATGCTCCATAAGATCCTCAGATTCTCTTACATACACAAAACCTCTGGAAACGATATCCGGACCTGCGAGAACTACATTACTGTGGCGCTCCAGTGTCATAACTACGATCATGATTCCATCTTCAGACAGATGCTGACGGTCACGGAGTACGATATTTCCCACATCGCCAACGCCAAGTCCGTCTACGAAGATCGCACCTGTATGAACGCTTCCTGTCACCTTGGCATCCTGTCCGTCCAACTCCAGAACATTTCCGGAAGAAAGGATAAAAATATTCTCCTTCGGGATTCCCAGATCTTCCACAATGTGTTTCTGTGCGGTCAGATGACGGTACTCACCATGGATCGGAATGGCATATTTCGGTTTTACGAGGGAGTAGATCAGCTTGATCTCCTCCTGGCAGGCATGTCCGGAAACATGGACATCCTGGAAAATAACCTTGGCTCCCTTCATAGACAGTTCGTTGATGACCTTGGAAACTGCCTTTTCATTTCCGGGGATCGGATTGGAGCTGAAAATGATGGTATCGTTAGGCTTGATCGTGATCTTTTTATGGATATTGGCTGCCATACGGGAAAGTGCCGCCATGGACTCACCCTGACTTCCGGTTGTGATCAGAACCACCTTGTCGTCCGGATAATTCTTCACCTGATCGATCTCGATCAGTGTGTTCTCCGGGATCTGCAGATAGCCAAGCTCTGACGCTACGGAAATAACATTGACCATACTGCGGCCTTCCACAGCAACCTTTCTTCCGAACCGGTATGCAGTGTTAATGATCTGCTGCACACGATCCACGTTGGATGCAAAGGTTGCAATGATGATCCTGGATGTACGGTACTCATTAAAAAGATTATCAAATACATGTCCCACTGTACGCTCGGACATTGTAAATCCCGGTCTCTCTGCATTGGTACTCTCACACATCAGTGCAAGCACACCCTTCTTGCCGATCTCTGCAAAACGCTGCAGATCGATGGCATCTCCAAATACCGGTGTATAATCAACTTTAAAGTCTCCTGTGTGTATCACGATTCCCACCGGTGAATAAATAGCAAGTGCGGATGCATCCTGGATACTGTGATTCGTTTTGATAAATTCCACAGCGAAATCCCCAAGATTGATCACCTGCCCGTGTTTTACCTCTTTCAATTTGGTAGAACGCATAAGGTTATGCTCTTTCAGTTTGTTGCGGATCAGTCCCAGTGTCAGCTTGGTAGCATAGATCGGAACATTGATCTCTTTCAACACATACGGAAGAGCTCCGATATGATCCTCATGTCCATGAGTGATCACAAATCCTTTCACCTTGGAAATATTTTCCTTAAGGTATGTTACATCCGGAATGACCAGATCGATTCCCAACATATCGTCCTCAGGGAAAGAAAGACCACAGTCTACAACTACAATACTGTCGCCATACTCAAAAGCGGTAATGTTCATTCCGATCTGCTCCAGACCGCCAAGTGGTATGATCTTAAGCTTGGATGTTGTTCTGCGGCCGGTTTTCCGACCGGATGGCCTGCCGCCGGTCTTTGCCGGTTTCTGTGTGTTTCTGCTGTTTTTTACAGCGCCACCGGCTGCTGTTTTCTTTGCTGTTGGCCGGAAAGGCTTATCCTGACGGTTTTTGCTGCCACCACGATACTGTCTTGTTCTTGATCCGGCATTCTTTTGTCTTGCTGCGGTTCTTCTAGCACCGCCTGCGGAAACTTGTACTCTGCTCTCCGCATTTTTGTTGTCATCGTTGTTCTCGCTTTTCAAAAATCGCTCCTCCATTCAAAATTCACGTCATCCAGCATCTGCTGAAAAACTGCATATACAGCCTGAAGTTCGTCATCATCCTCGACCATCTCATAACAGGCTTCTGTGCTTCCCGGAGCTGAAATATCCTTCAGAATATATGCGTCTGCTTCCTCATCCTGTGAATCGGACACCAAAAGATAAGTCACACCCGCAATATTGGTCTGCTCCTCTACGTAAAACTCAGCAGCTGTGCCGTCGTCTGACTGAAATATTATTTTTTCCATATTTAATTCTTCCTTATCCGTTCTTGTCAAGCGGATATTCACAATCCGCATTTGCTACCTGATCCGCTCAAAATATCTATTTGCGTTTCCGATCATTCTTCCACGCCTTCCTGCTGCTCTCTTCTGTATGCGGCAGCATCCAGATATCCCTGCAGGATAAAGACTGCTGCTACCTGATCCAGATACTGTTTACGGTCTTCCTTATGCACACCGGTCTCCTCCAGAGTACGGTCTGCCGCCATGGTAGTCAGTCTCTCATCCCACATAACAACAGGCAGACCTGTACGTTTCTCCAGCATTCCCTTAAACTCCAGAGATTTCTCGGCCCGCTCTCCTACTGTATTGTTCATATTTTTCGGGTATCCCAGAACGATCTCCGTAACCTGATACTCCGAAATGATCTCTTCAATACGTGCCAGAGTACGACGAAGCTTGTTTTCCTGCTTGCGCCATACGGTTTCCACACCTTGGGCTGTCAGACCAAGGGGATCGCTCACTGCAACCCCAACGGTCTTCGAGCCATAGTCCAGTCCCAGTACTCTCATATTACCGTTCCCAGGACTTATTCTTGATATACTCGGTGAGAAGCTCCTCTACCAGCTCATCACGCTCCACCTTCATGATCATGCTTCTCGCACCCTTGTGGCTTGTGATGTAGGTCGGGTCTCCGGACATAATATATCCTACGATCTGATTCACCGGATTGTAGCCCTTCTCATCCATTGCATTGTACACCAGATCCAGGACTTCCTTTACCTGAAGCTCCTGATCCGGTTTTGTTCTGAAATACTGTGTATTTCCCAGATTATTCTCTGCCATTGTCTCTCACGTCCTTAAAATATATTCTTTTTTATTTTAATATAAATTTACATAAATTACAATCTTAAATTTAACGAGGATTGCGAATACAAACTGTCAACGTTACTGTTCACTCCGTTCTCAGTAACACGCTTCGCAAAATATTACCAGTGAACAAACAACCTTTCAACATACGATCCCGTTCTTCACTCCACGGCTTCACCGGTCATGATATGCTCTTCAAGAAAGCCTTCTGCCTTTACGATTACGATATCATTTACGCCATAAGCTTCCGATTTCGGTACAGCAGTTTTTATATACTCCCGGCTGTGTCCCAGATACCAGGTCCGTCCATCCTTTGTATACTCTTCCTCGATCAGTACCTCCAGGTTTTTGCCAAGCATGGATTTCTCATAATCCCCTGCATGACGATGATGCAACTCGATCATCTTCTCACTGCGGAAGGATTTCTCCGCCTCTGTCAGCTGTCCGTCCATGGCAGCCGCCTTTGTTCCCTGTCTTCTGGAATATTTGAAGATATGAGTCTCGTAAAAACGGATGCTGTCCACAAAATCATAGGATTTCCGGAATTCTTCCTCCGATTCCTGCGGAAAGCCTACGATCACATCCGTTGTCAGTGCCGGATTTCCATACACTTCTCTTAAAAGCTCACAGCGCTCTCTGTATTCCCCGCTTCTGTATCTGCGGTTCATCCTCTCCAGGGTCTCATCACAGCCACTCTGCAGGGAAAGATGGAAATGCGGGCATACCTTCGGCAGCGCCGCGATCCCTTCCGCAAATTCTCTTGTAACGATTCCCGGTTCCAGCGATCCCAGACGGATACGCCTGATTCCTTCGATCTCATGCACAGCACGGATCAGAGAAAGCAGCGTCTCTTTTTTCTCCTCCGGGAAATCCACTCCATAGGAGCTTAAATGGATTCCTGTAAGGACCACTTCCTTATACCCTTTTTCCGCAAGTGCACGGACCTCCTTCAGCACACTTTCAATATTCCGGCTTCTGACACGGCCTCTTGCATAGGGAATGATACAGTACGTACAGAACTGATTGCATCCGTCCTGAACCTTGATATATGCCCTTACATGTTCTGCTGTATGATCAATGGAAAGTTCCTCATACTCTTTTGTCTGATTGATCTTGATCACATGTGAACCATGGCCCGGTTTGTTTTCCGCATATTCGGCCAGTGCCTCCACAATATTGATCTTCTGGTTATTTCCCAGAACAAGATCAATGGCTTCGTCTTTTTCCAGTTTCTCGCCACCGGTCTGTACATAACAGCCCGTTGCCACCACGATCGCTTCCGGATTCATTTTTTTTGCTTTGTGGAGCATCTGTCTTGATTTTCTATCTGCAATATTGGTTACTGTGCAGGTATTGATCACATAAATATCCGCTCCCGGCTCAAAAGGCACGATCTCATATCCCGCCTCCTCCAGAAGCTGCTGCATGGCCTCGATCTCATAGGCATTTACTTTGCAGCCCAGGTTGTGTAATGCAACTTTATTTCCCATTTTTCCTCACTTTTTTTACACTTTAACTAATTATTAAAACAATTTTTATCTCTTTTCACCTTGACTTTTTAGGTACTGACAGGTAAGATGAAAGCTGTAAAACAACAAAAATTTATCAAGGGAGGTTATTATAATGAAAACAGCTAAAATCTCACTGAATTCCATCGATAAGGTGAAAGCATTCGTAAACGAGATCAGCAAATTCGACTGCGATTTTGATTTAGTATCCGGAAGATATGTGATTGATGCAAAATCCATCATGGGTATCTTCAGCCTGGATCTTTCCAAGCCGATCGACCTCAACATCCATGCAGATGGCGCTGCTCTGGATAACGTAATGCAGATTATTTCCAAATATACAATCGACTAATCTATACTGTATATTTGAGAGGAACTGTATCGTATACAGTTCCTCTTTTTTCATGCTTTCAGAATCCTTCTGTTCTCAATGAACTCCCTTTTCCTGATATATCGGTAATTCCAGGGAACCTCTGCAACGAGGTTCCCTGTTTGTTTTTTCTTATCTAAAAACGGATCACTGAATTTCAATGATCTCTGTGGTATTCAGAGCCGTTTCCATAAGCTCATCGATCTTCTCAGAAAGCTTCTGCTCAGAACGGCGGATCACCTTAAGATTCGGCTTTGTTACAGGATGTTTCGCTACAAAGATGGTACAGCAATCCTCAAACGGCTGAATAGAAGTCTCAAAGGTATCGATCTTTCTGGAAATACGGACGATCTCCTCTTTATCAAAGCCGATCACCGGACGATATACCGGAAGTGTGCAGACCTCATTTGTAGAAGCAAGGCTCTGTAATGTCTGGCTTGCAACCTGTCCGATGCTCTCACCTGTGATAAGTCCGAGACAACGGTCTTTTTTAGCGAAATGCTCGGCAATACGCATCATATATCTTCTCATGATAATAGTAAGCTCATCATGAGGACACTGATCATAAATATAAAGCTGTATATCTGTAAAGTTAACTACATGGAGACGGATCGGTCCGCTGTATTTGGCTACCAGGCGGGCAAGATCCACTACCTTCTGTTTTGCGCGCTCACTGGTGTAGGGCGGTGCATGGAAATATACCGCATCGATCTTGACACCACGTTTTGCGATCATATAGCCGGCAACCGGACTGTCGATCCCACCGGAAAGAAGAAGCATGGCTTTTCCGTTTGTTCCGATGGGCATTCCGCCTGCGCCCGGAATAGTCTGGGAATATACGTAAATCTTGTCACGGATCTCAACAGAAAGATCCAGCTCCGGATGATGAACATCTACACTTGCCTCCGGGAACGCATCCAAGATACGTCCGCCAAGCTCAGCACTGACTTCCATGGAGCTGATCGGATAGGATTTCTTTGCGCGGCGTGTCCAGACCTTGAAGCTTCCGTTAAAGTCCGGATGCCACTGCTTCATATAACCCACAACATCTTCGGCAAGCTTCTCAAAGCCCTGTTCTTCATAGATCATAACCGGGCAGATGCCTACAATACCGAATACATGCTGCAGCGCATCTACAGCCTCATCGTAATCATAGTTCTCCGGGCAGAATACATAAACTCTTCCCTGCTCTTTTTTTACTTCAAAATCTCCCTCGATCTTGGAGAGTGCGATCTCCATCTGATGTACGAGAGCATCTTCAAAACGATAGCGGTTTTTTCCCTTAAGGGCAATTTCCGCATATTTGATCAGAAATGCATGTACTAACATAAAAATCCCTTTCTTCTGTATTCTCTATCGACGTGCATACCTGCGCAGCATCGGAATTGTTTTTCCCAGTGCTTCCAGGCAGTAATCTACCTCTTCAAAGGTATTTTCCTCACAGAAACTGATGCGGACGGTACTCTCCACATCCGCTCTTGAAAGTCCCATAGCTGTCAGTGTTGCACTCGGTTTTCTCTTATGACTGGAGCATGCACTTCCTGCGGAAATATATACTCCGAATTCTTCCAGCGTATGGAGAAGAACCTCACTCCGTACTCCGTGGAAGGTTACACTCATGATGTGTGGCGCTCCCTCCATTAACGGCATTCCGTTGACAGTGATATCGCCAAGCTTTGAAAGACCCTCTGCCATCCGCTCCTTCAGAGCATAGATGTGCTGTATCTTTTTATCAAAATCTGTGTATACCATATCTGCGGCAACGCCAAGGCCTGCGATTCCCGGCACATTGTCTGTTCCGGAACGCATACCGTTCTGCTGTCCGCCGCCAAGGATCTGCGGCTGTACTCTTACTTTTTCGTTAATATAGAGAAAGCCTACGCCCTTTGGTCCATGGATCTTGTGGCTGCTCACAGAAAGAAGATCGATCCCCAGCTTTTTCGGATAGATACGATACTTTCCGAATGCCTGGATGGCATCTACATGAAAAAGTGCTTTCGGACTTTTTTCATGGACAAGCTTTCCGATCTCTTCTACCGGCATCACGGCTCCCACCTCATTGTTCACGTACATCACAGACACCAGAATGGTATCCGGACGAAGAGCCGCTTCCAGTGCATCCAGCTTTACAACGCCCTGATGATCCACAGGAAGAATAGTCACCTCATAGCCCTGTTCTTTCAGATAGGCAAAAGGCTGGGCCACTGCCGCGTGCTCCACTGCCGTTGTAATGATATGGTTTCCCATACGCTTGTTGGCTTCCACGCCGCCGATAATAGCAAGATTGTCCGATTCTGTTCCACCGGAGGTAAAAAGAATCTCTTTTTCATTCACTTTCAGTAATTTTGCAAGGGTCTGGGCACTTCTGCGGACATAATTCTCCGCTTCCATTCCCTTTTTATGCATGGCAGAAGGATTTCCGAAATCTTCTGTCATGGTTTTGCAGACAATATCCTTTACTTCATCGAAGCATCTCGTTGTCGCGGAATTGTCAAAATATGCTTCCATAATCTATTCATCCTCCAGTTGAAACATCAGAACAGAAAGTACTGCGAGTCCCGCGGTTTCTGTCCGTAAGATCCGGTGTCCCAGGGTGATGGGTTTCGCACCGGCTTCCATGGCATCTGCCACTTCCTGCTCTTCAAAACCACCCTCAGGGCCGATAAAGACACCGATGCTTTTTCCCGGTTCGATCGACCGGATCAGTTCTTTCGTCTCTTTCATTCCCTTTGCAAGCTCATAAGGGATCAATAGAACGTCCAGTTCTTTTGCATAGACAAGGGCTTCTTTAAAGGTCATCACAGAATGTACCTCCGGCACCAGCATACGCTTGGACTGTTTTGCCGCACTTTCTGCGATCTGCTGCCAGCGGGATACTTTTTTTTCTGCTTTTTTGTTATCCAGTTTTACCACGCAGCGTCTGGTTGAAACCGGAACTACGGAATATGCTCCAAGCTCTACTGCCTTCTGGATGATCAGCTCCATCTTATCAGCCTTCGGCAGTCCCTGAAAAAGATAAATACGGTTCTGCAGCTCATAATCCGGCTCCTGTACATAGAGGATATGAAGCAGGACTTCATCCTCCCCCGCGTTTTCGATCACACAGTGATATTCTTTTTCCTTATCGCTGATCCAGAGCTCCTCGTCTTTTTTCATGCGGAGCACATTGACAATATGATTGACATCATTTCCTGTGATACGGATCTCATGTCTGTCCCTGTCGATCTGATGAGGTTCCACAAAAAATCGCTGCATGAGATCAGTCCTTTCTTGCTGTCACAGATACCCACTCGCCCTGATGAGTCACCTCAACAAGCGTCAGTCCGGCGTCTTTTACAGCCTTCACTACGACATCCTCCTTTACATCCAAGATGCCTGATGTAATGTAGTAAGCGCCTTTTTTCATCTGTGCAACGATCACCGGAGTCAGCGGTACCAGAACATCTGCCAGGATATTTGCAGTTACGATATCATATTTCTCATATCCGACCTGATTCTGAACTTCTTTGTCATCGATGATGTTTCCGATCATCATGTCAAAGGATTTCTCCTCGATCTGGTTGGCCTCCTTGTTCTCAGACACTGCCGGAACTGCACAGGGATCAAGATCTGTACCAACCACATGACCTGCACCAAGCTTCAGTGCAACGATTCCCAGGATTCCACTTCCGGTTCCCACATCAAGGATCTCCATTCCCGGCTTCACAAATTTCTTCAGCTGACGGATCACAAGCTGTGTGGTCTCATGCATTCCTGTACCAAAGGCAGTTCCCGGATCAATGTGGAGGATCATCTTGTCCTTATCTTCTGCCTTCACTTCTTCCCAGGACGGTACGATCAGAATGTCGTCTACATAGAACTGATGGAAGTACTGTTTCCAGTTATTGATCCAGTCCTTGTCCTCTGTCTGGGATTCTGTGATGGTTGCCTCTCCGATATCCACAAAGCTTCTCATATCCTCCAGTGCAGCCTTCACATCTTTCAGGATTGCCTCGGTATCCGCATCCTCTTCCAGATAGAAGTTCAGATATGCGATGCCGTCATCTGCTGGTCCCTCCGGCATGATATCCACAAACATCTGTGCTTTGTCCTCATCGGTCAGCGGCTGTTTGTCCTGGATCTCCACACCTTCAATCCCCACCTCGGCAAGTGTACAGATCACAATATCCTCTGCCTCTGTTTTTGTCTTAAGTGTAAAACGGTTCCATTTCATCTTTTATATCTCCTTATGCTGTATACACATTTACGGATTTTCATTCCAGTCTGTCGCCTGTTTTCTATTGTCCCGAAAACGGGCACTTCTTTTAATATACACGAATACAGAAAAAAAAGAAAGAGGCATTTTGTGCCTCTTTCCTGTTTTCACTTTATTTATTCCTCAAACATTTCCTTAACTTTCTCACGGAAACCTTTTTTCTTCTTTTCGGTTTTTTCGGAAGTCTCGGATGTGCTGTCCTCGGACGGACGGTTTCCACATGCCGCATCAAAAGCTTCCAGAGCTTTCTTTGCTTCCTCATTGAGATTTGTCGGAGTCTGGACTACCAGTGTTACATAGTGGTCACCACGAACGTTCTTGTTGCGTAATGACGGAACACCTTTACCCTTCAGGCGGATTCTTGTATCCGTCTGTGTTCCCGGTTTCACCTCATAGGAAACCTCACCGTCAACGGTATTAATACGCATCTCACCGCCAAGTGCAGCCTGTGCAAATGTGATCGGAGCTGTTGAAAAGATATTCATATCCTGTCTCTGGAAGATCGGATGACGGGCTACATTTACCTCAACCAGCAGATCTCCTCTCGGACCGCCGTTGGTTCCCGGCTCACCTTTTTCACGGATACGGATGCACTGGCCATTGTCGATACCGGCCGGTACAGATACCTGGATCTTCTTTCTGGAAGAGGTATATCCGGTTCCACGGCAGGCACTGCATTTGTCCTTGATCACCTTACCGGTTCCGTTACAGTCCGGACAGGTCTGAACATTACGTACCATACCAAACATGGACTGCTGGGTGTAAACGATCTGGCCCTGGCCTTTACATTTCGGACAGGTGATCGGTGATGTTCCCGGTTTCGCTCCGGTTCCGTGACATGTGGTACACTCATCTTTGAGAACGATCTCCAGCTCTTTCTCGCATCCGAAAACCGCTTCCTCAAAAGTAATGTTCACACGTGCACGAAGGTTGGCACCCTTCATCGGTCCATTGTTGGCCCGTCTGGTTCTGCCTCCGCCGCCGAACAGGTCTCCGAAGATATCTCCGAAGATGTCTCCCATATCCGCACCGTTGAAGTCGAATCCACCAAAGCCGCCGGCACCGCCTCCGCCGCCGTTTTCGAATGCTGCATGACCAAACTGATCATACTGTCTTCTCTTGTCGGCATCACTTAAAACGGAGTAAGCCTCTGTCGCCTCTTTGAACTTCGCCTCAGCCTCTTTATCACCCGGATTTACATCCGGGTGATATTTCTTGGCCAGCTTACGATATGCTTTTTTTAATGTTGCGTCGTCGGCGTTTTTATCCACACCTAAGACTTCATAATAATCTCTTTTATCAGCCATTGTAATTATTTCCTACTTGTCTTAGACTTCCTTGTAATCAGCATCTACAACATCATCGCCGTATCCTGCTTCATTTCCGCCCTGAGCACCAGCGTTTCCGCCCATGTTGCCCATATCCGGTCCAGGACCAGCCTGACCCTGAGCTCCCTGAGTCTGCTCATACATCTTGGAGAACAGTTTCTGAGCGCTCTCCATCATCTTCTCCTGTGCAGCCTTGATATCTGCAACCTGAGAATCAGTAAGCTCCTGTGCATTTGCTGTCTGTGCAAGAAGATCCTTCAGTGCATTGAGGTCTGCCTCAACACTTGCTTTATCGTTTGCATCAAGCTTGTCGCCTGCTTCCTTCAGAGCATTCTCAACCTGGAATACCATGGAGTCTGCATTGTTTCTTGTGTCGATCGCCTCTTTACGTTTCTTATCCTGAGCCTCGAACTCAGCTGCTTCTTTGACAGCTTTGTCGATATCGGAATCGGACATATTGGAACCAGCTGTGATTGTGATGTGCTGCTCTTTACCTGTTCCAAGGTCTTTAGCGGATACATTAACGATACCGTTGGCATCGATGTCAAATGTTACCTCGATCTGCGGAACTCCACGACGTGCTGGCGGGATTCCATCCAGACGGAACTGGCCGAGGGATTTGTTGTCTTTCGCGAACTGACGCTCACCCTGTACAACGTTGATATCTACAGCTGTCTGGTTATCTGCTGCTGTGGAGAAGATCTGGCTCTTCTTTGTAGGAATTGTAGTATTTCTCTCGATCAGACGAGTTGCGATACCACCCATTGTCTCGATGGACAGTGACAGTGGAGTAACATCCAGAAGAAGGATATCACCGGCACCTGCATCACCTGCAAGTTTACCACCCTGTACGGAAGCACCAAGTGCAACACACTCATCCGGGTTCAGGTTCTTGCTCGGCTCTTTGCCAGTTAACTGTCTTACCTTATCCTGTACAGCCGGGATACGGGAAGAACCACCAACCAGAAGTACCTGGCCAAGCTCAGAAGCTGTGATACCTGCATCAGACAGTGCACGGCGAACCGGCTCTGCTGTCATCTCTACAAGATCATGTGTCAGCTCATCAAATTTAGCTCTTGTAAGGTTCATATCGAAATGCTTCGGTCCCTCAGCTGTAGCTGTGATGAACGGAAGGTTGATGTTTGTTGTTGTTGCGGAAGAAAGCTCTTTCTTAGCCTTCTCAGCTGCCTCTTTCAGTCTCTGAAGAGCCATCTTATCATTGCTTAAGTCTACGCCCTCTGTTCTCTTGAACTCAGCAAGCATGTAATCTGTGACTTTCTTATCAAAGTCATCTCCACCAAGACGGTTGTTACCAGCTGTGGAAAGAACCTCGATAACACCATCACCAATCTCGATCACAGATACATCAAATGTACCACCGCCAAGGTCGTATACCATGATCTTCTGCTCTTTCTCATTGTCAAGACCATATGCAAGAGCTGCTGCTGTAGGCTCGTTGATGATACGTTTTACATCAAGACCTGCGATCTTACCTGCATCTTTGGTAGCCTGACGCTGAGCATCGTTGAAGTAAGCCGGAACTGTGATAACTGCCTCTGTTACTTTCTCACCAAGATATGCCTCTGCATCCTTTTTCAGTTTCTGAAGGATCATTGCGGAGATCTCCTGTGGAGAATATTTCTTGTCATCGATGGTTACACGGTAATCGGTACCCATCTCTCTTTTGATAGAGGAGATCGTTCTGTCTGCATTTGTAACTGCCTGACGTTTTGCAGGCTCACCTACCAGACGCTCTCCTGTTTTTGTGAATGCTACAACGGATGGTGTTGTTCTTGCGCCTTCTGTATTTGCGATAACTGTCGGCTGTCCACCTTCCATTACGGCTACACAGCTGTTTGTTGTACCTAAGTCAATACCAATAATCTTTCCCATGATTTTTTCCTCCTGTTTTAGTCTGTATCTGTTAAAATAAAGTTTGTTGTCAGTTAGTTCGCAACCTTCACCATACTGTGGCGTACTACGAAATCCTTGTAGGTGTAACCCTTCTGGAATTCTTCCACCACGATGTTCTCTCCAACCTCTTCATCCTCCACATGCATCACTGCATTATGGAAATCCGGGTTGAATTCCTTTCCCACTGCTTCGATCGGCTTCACGCCAAGCTCATCCAGTGTTGTGGTAAGCTGCTTGTAGATCATTTTCATTCCATCTGCAAAAGCATCGCCTTCCTGTGCCTGTGCAAGACCTCTTTCAAAGTTATCCACAACCGGCAGGATCTTTTCAACGATCTCTTTTGCTCCGATGATGTACATACTGGATTTTTCTTTTTCCGTTCTTTTACGGAAATTATCAAATTCAGCCATGGTACGCTTCAGGCGATCGGTAAGTTCCTCCACCTTCTGCTCAGATTTATCTTTTTTCTTCTTTCCGAAGAAGGAAGTTTTTGATTTTTCTTCTTTTTTATCCTCTGAGGCAGCTTCTTCGCCTGGAGTATTGTTTTCTTCCTCCGGCAGATCTTCTCCCTCCGGTGTCAGGTTTTCTTCTTCCTGATCTCCGTCAGTTACGGGGATTTCCTTCTCCGCTTCCTGCTCTTCGGATGTTTTCTTTGTTTCCTCCGACACTTTTTTTCTACCGCCTTTCTAAGTTTTCTTCTTTTTCAAAACGTCATCCAGATGATTCTTCAGTTCCTTCAGACTGTCCACTACATTCTCATAATCCATTCGTTTGGGACCGATGATCCCGATGGTTCCGTACATTCCGTCTCCCAGTTCATATCTGGCAGTTACAATGCTGCAGTCCTTCATGGTCTGGATTGGCATCTCATCACCGATGTAAACCTGAATTCCTGTATTCTCTCCATCTGACATCTGTTCTTTTACAAGATCGGCAAGTTCATGCTTCTCCTCAAATGCGGAGATCAGCTCCGTTGCCTTCTCTTTATCGGCAAGCTCCGGATACTTGAAAATGTTAGTTGCACCTGAAGTATAGATCTCCATATCTTCCTCTTCCACATGAATGGTGGCTGCCACTGCATCCAGAACCGTTGCCACCACACCGCTGTGGCTGCCTGCCTGTTCCTTCAGTCTGGCGATCATCCCAAGGTTGATATCCTGGATCGGGATCCCATTGAGATTGGTGTTAAGAAGAAGATTCAGTTTCAGGATCGTCTGGTCGTCCATTTCCTCATCCAGATTGATGATCTGGTTCCGGACTGTGTTGTTGTCACTGACAACCACTGCCACAAGCTGAAGTTCGCTCATTCTCGACAGCTGGATGAACTTGATCTTGTTGCCGCTGTACTGCGGAACGGAAACCATGGTAGCATAGTTGGTATTGGAAGCAAGAACCTTCGCAACCTTCTTAAGCACCTTATCCATCTTATCTGTCTTCTCAATGATCAGATCTCGCAGCTCTGCGACCTCCGCTTCCTTCTCCTTCATCAACTCATTGACGTAAAGTCTGTAGCCCTTATCTGAAGGAATCCTTCCTGCTGAGGTATGAGGCTGGACGATATAGCCCATATCTGTCAGGTCTGACATTTCATTTCGGATCGTTGCGGAACTGACATTGAGATCCGCATACTTGGAAATGGTCCTGGAACCAACCGGTTCTCCGGTTTCCATATAGGTCTTGATGATTGCTTTTAAGATTTTTTGCTTGCGCTCATTCAACACCTCTTCCATGAATCCATCTCCTTTCCTTTTTATTCTTTCCTGACGGATGTTGATTCTTTTTTTACATCTGTTAGCACTCATTTTAGTGGAGTGCTAACATCTACAGTCTTTAAGATATCACCATGTAAAATATTTGTCAATATGTTTTGAAAAAAAGTTCTTATTTTTTCAAAACAAAAAAAGCATCAGTACGATGCTTTTTTGTAATACTGGTCTATGCAGTTCTGTGCCCCGGCAAAAAATTCCGCTTCTGTTTTCTGTCCCAGCATATATTTCTGAAATTCCGTTCCCATGGACGAAACGGCTTCTATGGAATCGGCACACAGTGGTCTTGCCTTCAGCTTATAATCTTTCAGATATTGCCGGATCATTTCAATGCCATCCAGATCAAAATTCTTATCCTCGATCACATCCAGTCTTGCCGGACACATTTTTGTCAGCTGTCCGTAATTTTTACTGGCCTCATATCCGGACACATACTGAAGGAACTTCAGAGCTGCTTCTTTATGATCAGAATTTTTATTCAGTACATACTGCCAGGTTGCGATATTGGTCACCTTCTCGTCAAATTCCGGAAATGGTGCCATATGGATCTTATCTTTTCCATACACGCCTGCATTCTGAAAAGTACTCAACACACCGGTATACATAAACATACATCCATACTGGCCGTTTATAAATTTTTCATTCAGCTGGTCATGCTGGTCGATCAGATTCTCCTCTGATATCATCCCTGTATCCAGCATTCGCTTCATATATTCTGCCGCTTCTCTTGTTTTCGGATCCGTCCAGTCTGTATAATCTCCTCCGAAAAAATCGACATACTCGCTGATACTATTATATATGTAAGAAATCTCCCATGCATCCCCATATGCATATTTTCCCGTATTCTGAAGCTTTTTCTGAAGGATCTCAAGATCACTGAGACAGGAGAGTCTGTCCAGACCAGCCTGATCCAGCAATTCCTGGTTCACCCAGAATGCCATGATATCCATCCTGAACGGTACCGAAAAAATATGTCCGTCTGACATGCATATTTCTTTCAGGTATTCCTGCAGAAAATTCGCCGCTGTCTCCTCTGTCATAACCGTATCTTCCAACGGAAGAAGAAATCCCTTATGTTTAAATTCGGATATCATCTCATCATTTACTGTGATCAGATCAACAGAATCATCTCCTGATGTCAGAAGAGTTGCTATTTTGGCCTGGCGATTGTCCGCATTGGCCGGACATTTTTCAATATGGATCTTTATTCCAAGATCTTTTTCCGCCTGGCTGATAAAAGAATCAAAGCCTTCTGTGCCTGCATCCACATGAAGGATCGTCAGTTCCTGTCTGTTCTCCGGCACAATATCAGATGCAGCCTCCTTCTTCTGGACTCCACATCCTGTCACTGCCAGAGCCAGGGCAAATACCCCGCAAAATACCTGTTTTTTCAATCTCTACCACCCTTTTTATCTGGGCCATCTATCCTCTTTTGACATCAACGGCTGGAACGGTGCATGAGGAAGTGTCTGATACCAGTACGCTACACTTGCCACATCATCCTGTCGTTCAAACAGGCCACGGTATCCGACGCCTATCTGCTGAATCGTAACGCGAAGATCCTCTTCAAAGCAGATTGGATCCTGTAAATGCCATCTGTAAAAGCCTCTCATTGGCGGGCAGTCATCATTATGATAAAAATTGTGGATCAGCTCGTCATGGGCAGAATAATACGGATATCCCAGATACGGCGTGTTATAATTCTGTTCCACGGTTTTTCCATCCACCTGTTTGGCAAAGCTCCAGGAACCACCAAAGTAATCTTCCGTTCCTGTTCCACAGATGGTCGGATACTCCTCATCTCCGTCAATATAAAACTTCATTTCTCCCTCGCCCCACCAGTAACGTTCCAGTGTGGTAAGTGCCATGTAGGTTCCTATATAATGGCCTTTTCCTTTTACTCCATCCAAAATTGTATAATCTTTTGTTTTTTCTGTCAACCGTTCCCTTCTCCACTGCGCATGGAAATAAGCAATATCGTCCGGAAGCTCATCATAGAGACAGTAATCTACCTGATAAAAGAAAGCCGGGATTTTATTTGCATGCTGGTTTTCCAGTGTGATCTTTGCTTTCTTCTTAAACGGCATCGGGAAATAGCAGTTAAAGCCCCTGTTTGGAACAACAGCCACCGGAACAGAATTTACAAAACATTCCCTTCCGAATCCGCAGCAGAAGAAATCACCCAGAGGACTTTCCACGGAAGGAGTTTCCTCGTCATCCCAGTACATACGGATTACAAGATCTCTCAGTACAAAGCAATCTGCCTCTGTAGTCTTGTTATCAACGGTGATCCAGATATGATTGATCTGTCCCGGTCCTTCCATTTCTGCCAGAGTTACCACAGTTCCCGGCTCAATATCCCTGAGACACGGGCTTCCTTTTCTGGACGGTCCCAGATGACTTGCAGCCATACCGCCTCTGCCTTTTTCTCCATGAGGATTTTCTGCGTTGATCGCACGGCTTTTTCCATGCTTTGCAAGTGCGATCCCTCCCAGTCCGCCTGTAAATGCCTGATACATATCTGTTTTCTCCTCTCTTTTGGAAATTAAAAATATTATATTTACGCTTTTACTCCACCTGCCATGATACCATCCATGATCTGTTTCTCAAAAACAGCTACAAAGATAATGATCGGAAGAAGGATGATCCATCCCATGGCGCTGACCAGATCCCACGGAACTCCATACATGTTGTCACGTAACGGAAGCTGTACGATGGAAACAGAAAGTACCTGAATACCATTTGAATAAAACAACGGTGTGAAAAAGTTATTCAGACAGGTAATAAAGTTGATAATGCAAACCGTAGCGATTGCCGGCTTCATCAGCGGCAGAACGATCGTAAACAGTCTCTGTGAAAAAGATGCGCCGTCAATAGCAGCTGCCTCCTCCAGTGAGATCGGGATCTCACCGACAAAGTTTCTGAGGATCAGAACCGTAAACGGTATAACGGTACTGATATAAAGAAGGATAAGTCCCGGATATGTATCATACAGCTTTACCTTCTGCATAAACTCATACAGCGGGCGGGCTGTGACAACCTCAGGGATCAGCATGGTAGCCAGAACAAACGCAAATGCAACAGAAACTCCCTTTGAGTTAAATCTTGAGAAGCCATAGGCAGCCATTGCACACAGCACGGTACTGATCACAAGTGTAATGCCTACGATCAGAACTGTATTTCCGATCTTTGAAAGCAGTCCTACATTCTGTATCAGAAATTTATAGCTTTCCAGTGTGGGATGATCCGGAAGATAATCGATCGGTGTTTTAAACAGTTCTCCTGACGGTGTGATCGAAGAAATAAAGATCCAGTAAACCGGGAACAGGATCAGAAAAGCCACAACTGCAAACAGAACCCATCTTCCAACGGCTACCACTCCATGATAAACATTATATTTTCCTGTATTCTTCACGATAATTCCCCCTAACTGTCAAACTTATTCATAACACGTATATTCAGCCAGCTGAAGATCGCCATTACAACAAACAGCAGCATAGCCAGCGCCGAAGCATATCCTACGTTTAGATTTGTAAATGCTTCTGTTGTGATTCTGTATGCGATCAGCGCAGTATCCTCTCCAGGGCCTCCAGATGTCATGGAATAAACCAGATCGAAGGTTGTCAGTCTCCAGAGTGTGAACGGAATACATAAAGTCAGGACATTTTTTGCGATCAGCGGAAGTGTGATCCGGAAAAAGCTCTGGATCCCGTTTGCACCGTCTACCTTTGCTGCCTCATAGATATCGCCGGAAATAAACTGAAGTCCGGAAAGTACAAGAATTGCAAAGAACGGAAGGTCCTTCCACAGGTCCATTGCAATTACCGCTGCTCTTGCAGTACCTGTATTGATCAGCCAGCTGTTCTGGTAACCCGGTACAAACCAGCGGATAAAATCATTGATCAGACCATAATCATTGTTAAATGCCCATTTTGCAGCCATACCGGCTACTACTGCAGGCATAGCCCACGGGATCAGCACGATGGTCCTCAGAAAACGGCGGCCTTTGAATTTCATATTCAGGATCAGTGCCAGGATAACTCCGAGGATCACATGAAAGATCATGGAAGCAACCACAAATATTGCCGTAAAGCTGATCGATGTGAGCACTTTAGGATCAGAAAATACCTTCAGGTAATTCTTGAAGCCTATAAATTCATTGATACCTGCAAGGATACTGATATTAAAGAAGCTGTTTTTCACAGTCATCAGAATGGGATATACTGTTGTAAAACCTCGAATCAGTACAACCGGCAGGATCAAAAGCCATGGTATCCACTTCATATTTTTTTTGCTTATTGTCATGGAACTTTCCTCCCTGTTCATCAAGCAATGTAAAGCAGACTTTTACCTCTGCTTTACATTGCTGTTTTTTTATATCTTTTACTTATACATATCTACCACATCCTGAGCCTTCTTGCAGAACTCATCAACTGTAATCTCGTCTTTCATACAGGACTGGAAGATTGTTCCCATATCGCTGATAAATTCCATTGTCTGTGCCACCATCGGACGTCCCTGTACATTGCATTCATTTGCATATCTGCTGTACATTTCTTTTGCCGGGTCAGAATCCGGAACTACCTTCTCTGCAACATCCTTTCTTGCAGGATATCTGTCAAATGCTTTATAGGAAGCTTCCATTCCGCCTTCATCAGCCATATACTGGAGGAATTTCACAGCTGCATCTTTATTCTTGGATGCTTTGTTGAGAACATAGCTCCAGGAATCTGTAAAGATCGCACGCTCTCCCTTGCCGCTGAAATCCGGTACCATTTCCATGTGGATCTTATCTGCGCCAAGCATATCTGCCTTTGCATAATCTGTTCCAAGGCCCCACATGAACCAGCATCCGTATTTTCCGTCATTGATCTTCGGATTCATCTGCTCATATTTATCAGCGATCTGCTCGATGGATGTTTCTTTATCAGCAACCAGATCGTGGAGGAACTGAACTGCTTCCTTGTTTTCCTCTTTGGTCCAGTCAAAATAATCGCCGCCGAACATGTTTACAAACTGTGCAAGCTCGTTAAATGCATAAGTTTTCTCCCAGGAACCGCCGTAGCCGAATCTTCCGTCCTTGGAAACAGCCTTCATATACTTCATGAAATCCTCTTTTGTATCAATGGATTTGATTCCGACCTCATCCATGATCTCCTGATTTACCCAGAATGCAAAATATCCTGTATAGCCTGGAACACCGATAATGTTTCCGTCCTTATCTGTGATCATATTCTTTACATATCCCTGGGCAAACTGATCAGCGATATCATCTGTCATTACTGTATCATTCAGTCCTTCCAGCCATCCGGAATTTTTAAATGCCGCACTCATCTCATCGTTGATCTGAATGACATCCACGGAAGCATCTCCTGTGGAAAGCATTGTGGTGATCTTCTGCTGACGGGTATCTGTATCTGTAGGTGCCGCAATTACATTAATGTTCAGGCCCGTGGCATCTTCCACATTTGCAAGCCAGTCCTCAAAATCCGGGTCTGTGGTGTCGATGCTGTATAAGGTAAGATCATATTTCTCCTCTGCGGAAACAGTAACCACGTTACCTGCCATACCCACAACCATCGCTGCTGCCAAAACTGCACTCATTACTTTTTTCTTCATATCTTTCTTCCTTTCTGGACATTTTCGTGTTTGTCCACACCTGTTTTTGATGGTTTAAGGATACCAGAGAGCCCCCTCATTCTAAATACAATATTTTATGATTTCTTTATATTATTTTTCGTTCTCTTGTATTTTTGTTGTTAATTTTTTATAATCCTTTTATATAATCTATATTTGTAACGGCTTTTTTTCACAGCTGGATTCGGTTTCATTAATTTGTTTTCGACATAAAGGAGAGTATGTACTATGAAATTCCACAAATGTATCCCACCCATTTTTTCCTCATTTCGCTATAAGCTCCTGCTCGCATTTCTGATCGCAACTATGGTACCTCTGATTTCCCTGACCTTCATCAGCTATCACATTTCCTATAACATTGCCAGAGATCGTATCATCGATTCTGCCGTAATGACTGACAAGCAGCTGGTCTCTCAGCTGAACGACCGCCTCGGTCAGGTTGAAAATGTAGCAGATACCATACAGTTTCAAATGTACTCCCTAAATCAGCCTTCCTCTAATAAGGTAGATGCACTGAAAAAATTCACCACTGTAAAAAACAATATTTCGCTGTATAAATCCACATTCGATTTCTTCCATATATATGTTTTTCTGCAGCCCGATCAGCTCGGTTCAAAAGAAAGCCTGTACTTCTTTTCCACAGATGAGCTTTCTGCATATGGTCTGGATAAAAATATTGTTTCCGGTTCAGGCTTTTCCTCTGTCTGGATACCGGTTTCCAATATGCCTCTGCCTAAAATACTGTCCACAAAAAAATCATCTGCCGATGTGATCCTCTGCGTCCGGGCACTGAAAAATCAGGCCACCGGTATTCTGGAATACGCCTACGGCATTGCTCTGGACACCTCAGAGCTTACCACTTATCTGCAGCCTGCTGCTTTGGATTCCCGCATATACAGCTACATTCTCACAGATCACGGAGAGATTGCAGCAAAAAATACATCCTCACTGAATTTATCCGGAATTTCCAAAGCACAGTTTCAGAAACTCAAAGGAAATGCAGATTCTTCTTTTCACAGCGGCGACAAATATTATAACTGCTGCACCTTAAGCAATGGCTGGCTTCATGTTACCGAAATCCCGGAAAGCTATATTCAGGGCAACACGCACATCC